>NZ_RZRX01000007.1:0-62484 GCF_003997405.1 Mesorhizobium sp. M2A.F.Ca.ET.042.01.1.1 | reverse complement strand
CCCATATTGCGGTCCTCGGCCTGCTGCTGTCCGCCGCCGCGGCGCTGATCGTCGCGGTTCTTGTGGCTCTGCTGGCCGGCCTTGACGTGCTGTTCGTGGGTTCCGCCTTGATTGGGCATATCCAATTCTCCGTTGGTTCGGATTGTTCTTCAGGGTTGAATCAAGGACGCGTTCGACATCCTTGAGTAGGGGGAACAAGCGCCGGCAACCGATGTTCCGCCCGAAATATTTCGTGACTCCGCCCGACTGAAGTCCGACCCGGCAAGCGCATTGGACTGGCTTGTGCAACCAATGGGCTTTCTGCGAATTGGTGACCGGCCGACGAGAAAACCCCTTCATCGCCGACCGTACTGGTGCCCGCCGATCGCCCCCCGCGCAAGTCGGCGGGCACCAATGTCCACGAACAAGAAGGCCGCGAAGCCGGCCCCGGAGCGAGACGACGTTTTGACCTATATCTCTGCAAAGCCCAACCGGCAGGCTGTCGAAACCCCGCCTGCCAACGACAACCAACCTGCCGCGCCTTTCGATCTTTCATTCCTCGACGACATCAATGATGAGGCTGAGATAGCCGACATCGCCAGGCGCGCGGAGCGTCTGGGCCATGCCGCGCTTATCGCAATGGCGATCGGCTTGGCGGCCGCGCCGTTGCTTTACCTGATGCTTGCGTGAGCCGTCCCGTCGGGCGCCTGGCGGGCCGGCGCCAACGCCCGCAGGGCTATCTTCCGGAGAAGAATGCGTCGAGCGTGGCTGCCGTTTCGATCGGCGACTCCTCCGGAAAGAAATGACCGCCGGGCAAGGCGCCGCCGCTGACGTCGTCGGCCCAGTTCCGCCACAGCGCCTCCGGGCCGCCTTGGTCAACGTACCACTCGGCCAGCGCTCCATGTTCGCTCCATAGCGCCAGCAGCGGGCAGGCGATGTGCCGGCCGGTCTTCCTGTCGGCATGGTCATGCGCGCGGTCGAGGGACGCCGCCGCGCGATATTCTTCGCAAATGGCATGGATGTGCGCCGGGTCGCGCAGCGCGTCGACATAGAGTTGCCGCACCCCGGGCGGGAACGCGTCGGGCGACGATCCCCAGCCGGAAAGCGCATTGTCGACGATGGCATCGGCGGCGGCCGCGAGCATCGTCTCCGGCAGCGGCTCGGGTTGCGCCAGCAACGACCACGGCCAGTAGCCGAGGGCCAGTCTTGCGTCGGCGCGGTCCCACGCATCGGCGGTGGGGATGATGTCGAGCACAGCGAGCCTCTCGCCGCGATCCGGATGGTCGAGCGCCAGCCGGTAGGCGACACGCCCGCCGCGATCGTGACCGGCGACCATGAAGCGCCGGAAACCCAATTTCTCCATCAGCGCCACCATGTCGGCGGCCATGGCGCGCTTGGCATAGGGCGCATGATCGGCGGCCGATGGCGGGCAAGAGCTTCGCCCATAGCCGCGCAAATCGGCGCAGACGACCGTGAAATCCCGCGCCAGGATTGGCGCGACCTCGCGCCACATCGCATGCGTCTGCGGAAAGCCGTGCAGCAGAAGCAGGCCGGGGCCGGCGCCGCCGCGGCGGGCGAAGATCCTGGCCTCACCCGCGTCGATCTCACGGCTGTCGAAATCGTCGAACATGCTTGCCTCCGGTGTCTGGACCGGCGCCGGCCGCGTCAGGTCCAGGCCGAATCCAGCGTCAGCGACGCTTCGAAGATCTGGTCACGCTTTTCGTCGAGCACCTTGACCGTGATGGTCAGATGCCTGCCGCCCGGCATCTCGTCGCGGGCGACGTCATGCAGGATGCGCAGTGCCTCCATGCCGGCACGCTCGCGGTTGGCGAAGAGCTGTCCCTCGGTATCTTCCTGGCTGTGCTCGGTGTTGTAAAGGTCGAAATAGAAGCGTTGCATCGGTACGTCGGTCCCAATCCGACGGTCAATTCGCGGGCGCGATCATGGTTCCAAACATCTGATCCAGAGGGAGAATCGGCCACCTTAAGGCGCGGAATCCTCGCAACCAGCGTCGGCCTACGGCGTTAGCAGTGGCGAATGGAGGCAGCCGGATGCTGGAATCACTCTATCTCAATCTCGGCCAGCACGACGCGCTCTCGGACGAAGAGAAAGCGTTGCTCACATCGACCCTGTCGATCGAGAAATATTTCGGCGTGGGAGAGGATATCGTTGTCGAAGGAAGCAGGCCGACCTACAGCACCCTGATCATCGACGGGCTGGCCGCCCGCTACAAGGTTCTGGAGGACGGGGGTCGCCAGTTCACCTCGCTGCAGGTCGCGGGCGATTTCGTGGACCTGCATGCATTCCTGCTCAAGACGATGGATCACGGCATCATCGCGCTATCACCCTGTCATGTGGCGGCGGCCGAGCACAGCAAGCTCAAGACGATCACCGAGCAGGCGCCGCATCTCACCCGATTGCTCTGGCTGGACACGCTGGTCGATGGTGCCATCCACCGCGAATGGATCGTGGCCATGGGGCGCCGCTCAAAGCTGTCCCATCTCGCGCATCTGATATGCGAGCTGTTCGTCAGGCTTCAGGTGGTGAAGAAGACGCGCGACATGAGCTTCCACCTGCCGCTGTCGCAGGCCCAGCTCGCCGACGTGCTGGGCCTGTCCGTCGTCCATATGAACAGGGTGATCGGAACGCTGCGACGCATGAACGTCATCAGCTGGACCAACCATATGATCACGATCCTCGACTGGGAGCGGCTGGTCACGATCGCCGAATTCGATCCGACCTATCTCAGCATGTCGCGCGAGCCGCGATAGAGCGGCCAGGATGGAGCGGCCTTCTAGCTTGGCGGAACCTTGGACCGTGACCACAACTCGTCCAGCATGGTGAGCGCGGCGCTCGGCGCGGCCTCCTTCAGCAGCCCCTGCTGCGCGGCGGCCTTCTTGAAGGCGGCAAAGGCGATGGCCGGCCGGCAGGTGCCGGCGATCGCATCGTCCACCAGCCGCGCCGCCTTGAGATAGTCCGGCGCTTCCTTGTTCTTCCATGTCCCGGCGAGCGCCTTCTTGGCCTCGGCCACCGTGGTGACCACCATCGTGCCGCCGCTGACGAAGCGGATGGTGAGGGGGAGGAAACGGCTCATCGGGTCCTCACCATCCGAGCCATTCACGCGTGCGCCAGGCAAGGCCGGCAAAGGGCGCCACGGTGATCATGGCGGCGGCGAGGATGAGAAGAGGGCTATTGATAGGCAAGGATTTCATGGTGCACCACAAGATTGAGGATGGGCCTAAACGAGGATGTCGCCGGTCGGTTGCATCCGGCCGGCCAGTCGGCGAGACAAGCGCGAGGTTACATGTTGCTCGCGGGCCGGATCGGCGGCGCCGGCCGGTGCGGCGGCCGCGGACGCGGCCTCAGCGGCACATCAGCGAGCGAAGCGCGGATCACCCTCACGGGGGGTGGCGGCGTGGCGCCGCGCCGGCGCCGCAAAGCGGCCGACAGGCTGCCGATGAAAGTTCGAACGTCCATGGGACTCCTCCTCGAGAGTCCCCCCAATGGCCCAGGGTTAGCACCCTGGACCGGTCAGCCGCATTTAACTTTGATGTATCCGCGGGCTTCTCGACGGGCGACGAACCGGGGCCAACCTTTTGCGCCGACATGCGTTGTCTCCCGAAAGGAGACCATCATGCCAACCAGCAGCCGAACGAAATCAGACGCAGCCCAGAAATCAGACGCAGCCCAGAAATCGGTCACCGGGCAGAAGCCGGACGCCGCAAAGACCGCGCGCAGGCAGCGCAGCGTCCAGCGCCAGGTCGATGCCACCGATCGCAGCAAGCCGAAGCCGAAAGCTTCGGGCGCCATGCAGGCCGGCGCGCGCAGGTACCCCGTGCCGCCTTTCCCGAAGCAGCATCATCCCAAGCCCGGCGAGGAATGGGCGATCGACCCGGCGCCGCTCTATGACGCGCCGTTCTGGCAAGGATCAGGCAAGCTCAAGGACAAGGTCGCGCTCGTCACCGGCGGCGACTCCGGCATCGGCCGCGCGGTGGCCGTGCTGTTCGCGCGCGAAGGCGCCGATGTCGCCATCGTCTATCTCAGCGAGGACCGCGACGCCAAGGCGACGAAGCAGGCGGTCGAGGCCGAGGGCAGGCGCTGCATCACCCTGCGCGGCGACGTCGCCAAACGCGCCTTCTGCCGCAAGGCGGTGGTCGAGACCGTCAAGGCCTTCGGCAGGCTCGACGTGCTCGTCAACAACGCGGCCTTCCAGGTTCATTCGGCCGACTTCGCCGATCTCACAGAAAAGCATTTCGACACCACGCTGAAGACCAATCTCTACGGCTATTTCCACATGGCGCAGGAAGCCGTGCCGCAAATGAAACCAGGCTCGGCGATCATCAACACCGGTTCCGTCACCGGTATCGAAGGCTCGAAGGAGTTGGTCGACTATTCGATGACCAAGGGCGGCATCCACGCCTTCACGCGCGCGCTCTCCGGCAACCTGATCGCCAAGGGCATCCGCGTCAACGCGGTGGCGCCCGGTCCGGTCTGGACGCCGCTCAACCCGTCGGAAAAGCAGGCGGAGGATGTTTCGCAGTTCGGCGCCAAGACGCCGATGAAGCGGCCCGCCCAGCCGGAGGAGATCGCGCCGGCCTATGTGTTCCTGGCCTCGCCGCAATGCTCCAGCTACATCACCGGCGAGATCCTGCCGATCATTGGGGGCTACTGACCACCAGGAGGATCCCATGAAAAAAGCGCTTCTCATCGCGGCCTTCGCGCTGATGCCGGCACTGCCGGTGGCGGCGCAGACGGCCGAGCCGGATCAGCAGACGCAGAACTGCCAGGCCAAGCCGGACGCCAACGACCAGCAGCAGAAACAGAAGCAAGAGGCCGATACGGATGAGCTGTCGAAACAGCTCGGCAATTGCGGCGGCGTGCTGAAGCCGCCGCCGACCGGCGACAAGAACGCGACGACCCCGCCGCCGACCGGCAGCGAGATGCCGGTGATCAAGCCGGGCGAGGTGCCGCCGCAGACTGGGCAGTGAGGCCCGCCCCTTGAACGATAAGGATCAGTGCTTGCGCTTCTCGCTCTCGGCCGGCTTGAGGACCGGCGAGGCGTGCGCCTCGCGGATCATCTGCAGGGCCTCGTCGCGGGTGAGGCCGCATTTGCGGGCAAAATAGGTGGCTTCGTGGATCTCGGCGCGCGAGGCCTCCGCAACGCCGGAAGAGGTCGGTTTGTTTTTCTTCTTGGCCATCGGCTCACCGCGCCATGAATCACTTAGTCAGCTAAATATAGATGCAATGCCTGCTGTTGCAAATCGCCGATTGCGCCCGGGCCGGTTTGATTGGTTTCTGCGGAAAAAGCCCCTTGGAATATTCCGGCTATGTCGCTGTTCACTCTGACCAGGAGGAACGGCCATGACGGGCGAGAGGACCAAACGCGACTTTCGATACCGCGACCGCGTGTCGGCGGGCGAGGAAGCATGAGGTGCGCTACTGCGCGAAGCACTATCGGGTCCACTCCTGAGCAGGTTCGCAGAGCTGATCAGCGAACACGGCAACGACCGCAAGACCCTCGGGCGTCAGCGAGGAAGCTGCGGGATTGACAGACATTCCCGGTCGGAACCGGCTTGGGCAGGACAGGTCCGGCAAACGTTGCCGGCGACCAACCGTGATCGCTCGCCCAATCATATGTTAGGGCGTCACCCCGCCGAAGGTGTAAGTTCGAGCAGTCGCCGCACAGAGCAAAGGCAAGCGCGCGCCGGAAGAGCCCATCACGCTTTCGCCCAACCTATCAAGGGAAGTGCAGCTTCGATGAGCGACGGACGAGGCGGCCATTATGCCGCGAAGGGTGAGTATCTCGATCACCGTCTGGAATGCCCGCACTGCGGAACGATCCGGTTGAACATCCCCAGGAACGCCCAATCCTCAACGCCGATCCATTGCGCCGAGTGCGGGGCATATCTTGGCACGTGGGACGAAATCCAGACCGACTTCGAGCGACAGGGAGGCACCGACGGCGTGTTTCGCCTGGCAAGCGGCCGCATCAGGCGGCTCGCATAAGCAGGGTCGGCTCCCGGTCAATGCCTGTCTTTCAAAAAGCGGGCTTCGCGGACGAGGGACGTCCAGTCAAAGCCGATCATATGGATTAGCTCCCTCGCTTGCGCCTCGGTTATACCCACTTCCTTGGCCAGCTTCCCGGCCAGCAGTCGGCTATCGACTTTTTCGTCGTGCCCGTCGTTCTGCATGCGCACTCTCCATCGCTCTACAAGTAAAGCGCAAAGCCAGGAGAGGTTTCGTTAGGCCGAGCTCGAAACGGTTTGGTAAGAGCAAAAAGCCCGGAGAAGCGCGACGCAAAAAAGCCCGCTGGCATGAGCCAGCGGGAGAAGGTGGCTTGAGCTCGGCCCCGCCAGGGGCGAACGCCGACATGATGCTCATGTGGCACCGGCCGGGCATCCACATTTGTTAACCGTCGAGATCGTTTTCGCGCAATGGACCGCAACATGGCCGATCCATCGGTTGCTTCGAATACACGGTCGCAATGATCGACGCGCACCATCCATAGTTCGCCAACAAAGCAGCGGAGTGTCTCATAGATTCAGAACGGAGGTGGTCCGCGTCTGCGGGGCCGATCAAAAACGCTCGAACCGCTGCTCCACCTTGCGGGCGAACTTTTCCCGTTCCTCGTGGGAGATGCTTTCCACCGAGTATTTCGGCAGATAGAGGTGCTTCTCCGTGCGTCCGCACATGGATTTCAAGCCGCGCAAAAGCACCTTCCTGCCGGGGTCCTGCATGTAGAGCCTGGTGTACCACCATGGCGAGCCGAAGGTGGTGACGACGCCCATCCGGCGGATGTTCATAAGCGCCGGCTTGATCGTGCCGCCATCCGTCGGCAGGTCGAAGGCGACGCCCGGCCGCCACACGCGGTCGAAATATCCCTTGAGCACAGCAGGCATGCCCGACCACCAGGTCGGGAAACAGAACACGCAAGCCTCGGCCCATTGCAACGCGTCGATATAGACCTGCAGTTCCGCAGGTGCTGGCGATGCACCGGCGTGCCCCTTCAACTCCTCGACCTGCATCACGGGATCGAATTTCATGGCATAAAGATCCAAGTCGACGACCTCGTCGCCCCTGGCCTTGAGGACCCCCAAGACTCGCCTGTGAAGCGAGGCCACGTAGCTGTCCTGCGCCGGATGCGCGTAGACGACATTGACCTTCATCGCTTGCCCCCACGCGCCTCTGATCCCGCTTCAAGGCTAGTCGAACGCCGTTGCTTTGCCTAGGCTTCGACGCGAGAGCGGAGCGCCGCGAGCTCAGGGCGGCGAGAGCTTCGCCAGAACCTCCACGAGGACCCACTCCGATGTGGGCTTCCCGACATTGGGTACCGTCCCCAGGACGGCCCCGCCGAAGAGTTCCGGCTTGTCATAAGCACTCGCCACCGCGAAAGGCACGCCGCGGCTGCGCAAGGCCTCGGCTACGGGCGTGACGAGATGGTCGCCTAAATTCACGTCGAGCAAGGCCACCGCCGGCAGTTCGTCTTCCAGCAGGCGGAGCGCCTGTGCGACTCTGGGGACCGGTCCCAGGACCCGCCATCCCAGGCGCTCGAGCATGACCTTAAGATCCATCGCGATGATGAATTCATCTTCGACGATCAGGATGGTCTTTTGCACCGGCCATCAATCTGGGCGAGCGGCCCTTTCGAGGGGGACGACGATCTCTGCTTCGAAACCTTCGGTTCGATAATTCTGTTCCACCTTGCCACCGAGATTGTATGCGATGGCGAATTGAATGAGCTGGGTTCCGTACCCAGTCGAGGTGGGCTTGCGTACAGGCGGGCCGCCGCTCTCGCGCCAGGACAGGCGCAGCAATGGATGATCGCCTTGCTCGACCTCCCATCGAATTCGAACCGTCCCGGCCGGAGCTGACAAAGCGCCATACTTGAGGGCGTTGGTTGCCAGTTCGTGCAGCAGAAGGCTTAGCGACATTATCTCCTTCGACGCCAGGGTCACCGACGGGCCGGGCTCGATGATGATCGTCTCGGGAGCGGTTTGGAAGGGTTTCGTCGCGCGCGCCGCCAGGGCTTCGAGACCATCTTCACCATGATCGCTGAATGCCAGGTCATTTGCATCCACAACGGCTTGCAGCCGGCCGAGGAACGCGGTGCGATATTCCTCTGCCGAAATGCCTTCCGTCCTCGTTTGGTTGGCCAGCGCCCGCACCAGCCCGAGCAGGTTCTTGAGCCGGTGGCGCAATTCTCCAAAGACCGCTTCGAACTCCGCTTCTTTCCGGCTTCTGTCCGTAATGTCGACGATCGACAGCAACATGAGGTGGCTGACATTGTCCGGATTGAACACGGTGCGCGCTGTAAGCAGCATGACTTTCTTCCCGATATGCGGGAAATCATGCTCCACTTTGTAGTCGATCACCGCCGAGCTTTTCGGGATCACCTCTCCAAGGAGATGTCGCAGCTCGGGAATATCCCATTGACCGTTGCCGAGGTCGTACAGATGCTGTCCGATCGTGTCGTAACGCTCGACCGCGAATGTTCTGAAGAAGGCGCGGTTGGCGCTCTGGACGGTCAGGGCTGAGTCCAGCACCAGCATGGGATCGGAAACAGTGTCGACAATGCCTTGGGCCTGCACGTGACCTGTCCGCAGGATCCGGTAGAGGTCTTCCAAGTCCATTGCCGAAATACCCGTTGGGCCGACAGGCTATAAGCTTGCCGCCGATCTTACAACTGCGCTTCCCCAAAGCGAAGATCGCGCAACGCGCTTTATGGCATCGGCGCTGGGCCGCATTGCTCGAGCCTCCGGCCTTCAGGTGTTCCCGGAACCATAGCGGCCGCGCCGGGTTGTGATTGGCGGGCCGCGTCAGCCGGACCTGGTGGCAAAGAGAACAGGGCTGGTTTCTCCGGCTTCTCGCCCTGGCCAACGAAAAGGCAGTCGAGCTCTTGTCCCACCCGGCCCGCTCAACAAAGGGCTTGTCAGCAATGGCAGGAAATATGCAGTCCGACAAAGCCGGCACCGAACCGCGCTCGATCCGTGTCCGAAACAGGTGAGGGGGCGATGCCGCGCTGGGTCGACGAAGGCTGGGTCATACTGAAGGAAAGCGTCAGCGGCTACATCGATGACAATGCGCTGAGCCATGGCGCGGCGATGGCTTTCTACGCCACCACGTCGCTGGCGCCGATCCTGTTGATCGTCGTCGCGATCGCCGGTTTCGTCATCGGCAACGATGCCGCCCAGTTGGCGCTGTCGGCCGAGATATCGGGCGTGATGGGGCCACAGAGCGCCGACCTGCTGAAGGCCACGCTGGAAACCGCTTCGCATGGCTGGTCGAGCGCGCTTGCCACGCTGATCGGAGTGGTGACGCTTTTGGTCACGGCGTCGGGCGTCTTCGGCGAGATGCAGCAGTCGCTCAACGAAATCTGGAAGGTGAAGCCCAACGGGGCGTCGCTGTCGCGCCTTGTAAGGGCGAGGGCGGCGAGCCTCGGCCTCGTGGCTGCGCTCGGCTTCCTGCTCCTGGTCTCGCTCGCGGCCAGCACGGCCATCGCGGCGCTGGGCGAGATCATCAACCGGAGCCTGCCTTTCGGAGAACTGATCGTCAGCGCCATCAACACGATCGTCTCCTTCGCGCTGATCGCGTTCCTCTTCGCCGCGATCTACAAGGTCCTGCCCGACAGGGAGCTCAAATGGCGCGATGTCGGCGTCGGCGCGCTGGTTACCGCGCTGCTCTTCACCATCGGCAAGTCGCTCATCGGCTGGTACATCGGCACCAGCGCCATCGCCACCTCCTATGGCGCGGCCGGAGCCCTGATGGTGGTGCTGGTCTGGGTCTACTATTCGGCGCAGATCTTCCTCTTCGGCGCCGAGATCACCCGCGCCTATTCGCTGCGCCGCGGCAGCCGGCCGGACCTCGCGCCAGCGGTGGCCGCCGATCCGCCGGCAGCCGCCACCGCCCCGCCGCCGGTGCGCGGCGCCTCCGGCATCGAAGTCGCCGTCTGGATTGTCATCGCCTGCTTGATCACCGTGCTGATGTCGCAAACCGGCGCCAACAGGCCGAACCGCCCGCGATAAAACTGAGTGTCCAGCAATTCGGCCCCCGACCTGGAAAAGGGCGTATGCCTTACCGGTCGTTCAAGCGCTTCTCGATTTGGTAGGATAGCCAGCGGCAGAACATGCCGGCGATCGATGTCGCGGCGCCGCCGAGCAGGCAGGCAACCAGCAACGGACTTTGCGATGCGCTCGACCAGCTTACGATGGCTAGCAATATCACGCTGACCGTCGAGATCAGATAACCTGTGCCCTTCAGGAGGTGGAGCGACGCTTTTGTCATCGCCAGAGTTTCCGCCCTATGGCAACTCGCGGCCGGCGCTGAAGTTCCATGGCGAGGTTCGGGAAGGCGCGCCTGCAGGCTTGCCTTCCCGTGCCGCGTCGCAGCTTGCTCGAACTCAGGCTGCCTCTGCCGCGACGTTGACCGCGGACTCGGCGAGCTTGGTGAGCGCGACGTCCGTTTCCTTCTCCTCGTTCAGCGTCTGGTCGAGCAAGGTGACGGCCTCGGCCAGGCCGAGTTCCTGCGCCCAGGTCCTGAGCGTGCCGTAGCGCGAAATCTCATAATGCTCGACAGCCTGCGCCGCGGCCAGCAGGCCTGCGTCGAGCGAGGGCGAGCCCTTGTACTCTTCCATGATCTCGGCGCCTTCCTCGGTGATGCCCATGATCGCCTGGCAAGTCTTGCCCACCGGCTTCTTGTCGATCACCTCGAACACTTCCTCGAGACGCGCGACATGTTCTTGGGTCTGGCCGCGGTGCTTTTCGAAGGCGGCCTTTAGCGCCTCGTCCTGCGCTGCCTTGGCCATCTTGGGCAGCGTTGCCAGGATCTTCTTCTCTGCGAAATAGATGTCCTTCAGCGTGTCGTGGAAAAGTTCGTTGAGGCCCTTGTTCGAGGCCGCTTTCGTTGTCGGCATGTCTGCATCTCCTGAGTGGGTGGATAACCAACCCCAACACAGTTTTTTCGAACTTGTTCCCAACAGAATTTTCCTGTGAAAGCGCCCGGGAAACTCTCATTTGTTGTTGACCGCCGCCCGAACAAACGAGCCGACCGAAGCGGGCAGACCGACCGTCCTCGGGGCGGCAATTCGCGCGGCTGCATTCTTTGATTCCGCCTGGAACTTTTTGCCAGCACAAGCGCTGTTGAACAGCAGTTGTTTCCAATGAAGGCAGGGAGAAGAAAAATGAATACCAAGATTCTTTGCATGAGCGCACTCGCGCTTTCGCTCGCGACCAGCGCGGCGATGGCCAGTAGCGCCAAAGGCACATCGGCCTTGGACGACCCGCAAAAGATGGCGCCTTTCTTCACCGATGCGGGGATGAAGACGATGAGATCCGGCGATGAGTTCAAGAAGGCATGGCTGGCCATGACCGAGGAAGACCGCACCTCGATCAAGAAGGATTGCGGCGACGAGACCATCGCCAAGCAGCATGACAATTTCTGCAAGATGACCAAGGAACTCGGCGGCGCAAACTGAGGCCGGTCGACAGACAGGAACGGCGGCTCTTTCGGCCGCCGTTTTTGTTATCGTGGCGCCGGGCCAACACAGGCTCAAGGCAGCGGGGACCGGTTGGCCGCAACGGAAGATCTTGTTCAGAGGGCGCGTGTTCGACCGGCTGCCGGCTATAGGCTGGACTTATCCATCATAATGACTACGCGTTGCCGGCTGGTGACAAAGAGCTCGTATAATTGCTCGAGGTTTTCGAGGTGTCGGTGAGCCAATGCCGCGCCGTCGCCATCAAGGCGCATGTCGTTGACCTTTGCCCGCTGTAGCACTGCGAGGTCGGCGATCCTGAGGATGTTCTGGTCAACCATGTCCAGCCGTTCGGACAATTTCGCGAATTTGTCCTCTTCAGCAATCAGCAACCTTTGAACCGTCGCTCTGGTGCAATCGTCCGTCTCCGTTTGAAGGCGGTCCACGAAGTGCTTGATGTTCTCCCTGGCGATAAAGCGGTCCATCAGGCTCGCCCTCCGAGCCTTGAAATCATATCCCCGTGGCAGAGAGGAGTCGAGGCGCGCCATGACGACCAGGCTCCTCGGGAAATTGATGAAGATCAAAGCCGACGCACGATCGCGGGCGCACAATACCGTGTTGCGAGACGATCCTCACCCTCACGTTGGGACCAGATGGCTAGCTCCGAAACCCAGATTCAGATGCTCAATCGTCATATCCGCACGGGAGCGCGTCATATCTCCCGCCAGCGAGAGATCATCGATCGCCTCACCGAGCTAGGCGCACCGGCCGAGCTGGCGGTGGAACTGCTCGATCTGTTCGAAGTTACGCAGGAACTACACATCGCGCATCGGGAGCGGCTTCTCAATTAAGTGCGGCCCGCAAGCGTCACCGGATGCCGAGGAATCCGAGGATGGCAAGGACGATAACGATTGCTCCTACGAGCCAGATGATGTTGTTCATGTCTTCTCTCTCAATTCTTGAATGAGGCGCTGCCTGTGCAGCTTTCGCCTTCGACCAACGGGAGCAAGTGGCTTCCGTTCCCGGTGTGGGCCCACGGTCCCGCGCGGTCTGGACCGAAGTCTTAACCGCGCCTCTGCTGATTGCCCGAACTTGGCCTCTCAGCGGTTGTCATCTCCTTTGTGATTTCGACCGCTCCTTCGCCCGAGCCTTTCAAGCAGGGCTCGAAGGCGCTCGGGAAGCTGACGGTCAACTCGAAAAAGTGGCCACGCGCGCAGGTGCCGTCTCAAAGACTCGCTGGAAAACTGCTGTCTCAGCAACCTGGCGAGAGCTTCGTTGTGACGTCGATCCTGGGCCATTTTCACGCAGTCCTGATCAATGCGAAACCGGAAGCGCCTGGACTTGTTCCGCTGCGCAATCGTGATTTGTCACCGCTCGCTGGCGGTAGCGCGTGAGCGGGTTGTAGCGCGCCAGGCTCAGTTGAGCTCAGGCAGGCCGGAACATAAGCGCCGCTCGCCGGTTTGGTCCGCGGCGGCATCCCCGAAGCCCGCCGCCATCGGGTTCCAATCCTCCCGATCGAAGCCCGCCCGCTCATCCTCCGGGCGGGCTTCTCCATTTGAGAGATTGGTTCAGCACAGGAGAGACCGTCATGGCAGGCAAGACAACGCACGACCAGCAGCAACGCATCATCGAGGAGCGCGTCAACACCAAGAACGCCGGAAAGGATTTCAACGCCAAGGAAGAGCTGGAGCGGCCTAGCCAGGAGCGGGCCGCCCGCGCGAAAGGCAGCGCGTTGAAGCCCGGCGAGCGCGATCTGATCGATCCCGACGACAGGCAGATGCTGCGCGGCGAGAATCAGGAGTCTCCGCACCGGAAACGACGCGGCGACTGATGGGCGTCGGCCGGAAAAGCGCAGCGGGTGGGGAAGGGCGCGTTAACGCGGCTCGCGGGTCATCGAGAGATAGGTCGGGTCGAATTTCCGCGATCTGCAATCGCTCTAGGGATTAGGGACTTCGTTGGAAGGCTGTTCCGAGACAATCGGCACTCCCGAGCGCACCAGGCGCTCGGTGCGGCGCAGCAATTCCCGTGAGCGCTTGATCGCGTCCTTGCTGCCTTGGATGAGTTGATCCTGGAAGTGTTCGCGTGCCCGAGGCAACGCAGTTCTGGTTTGGCGCATGGCGCTCTCCGTGTTCAGACGGGAGCGCGTTCGTCGTCTCTCAGCCGCTAATGGTGTCCAGTGGGGTTACCAGCGATCTGCGCTACCTAGGGCTCATTCGATCTCAGTCAAGTCGCCCATCATCGGCAATGCCCGGCTTGAATGGTTCCGAATTGCTGCCAACTGCTGGGCGAGGGCCCTGGATTGCTCCACATACGCCCAAGCCAGTTCCCGTATGCGGCTGTTTTCGGCGCGCAGGGCCTTTGCGCGCTCGATGACCAGAGAATTTGCGTCGAAGATATCCATGGCGACAACAAATGCGGACCGCGAATGAAGGTTCCAGCCCCGACCAGGGCCAAGTCGAATTTCAGCCCCGGCTGCCGCATGGCGGGATGCCTGGACGGTCTTGACCTGTGGAAAGCGACGCCGAATGGCGCGAGAGGAGCGTCGCGCCCGGGTGCCGAATCCGGATAATCCGACGAGGCTGGCATGTCCGTGACTTCACTCTTGCTGCCGGCCAGGTCGAGGTCAACTCATGCCGGCTTCATGGCCAACGGAACATCGCGCGGCGGCAGATTTTATTGCAGCGGCCTATCGTACCGGAAGCGACGAGGCCGGCCTGGAAACAATCGAGAAGGCGGCCGACCGGGTGCTCGAGGAAACCGGCATCCGCTTTCTGAACGATCCGGAGACCATCGATCTCTTGAAGCAGGCTGGCGGCATGGCGACCGGCGATGTCGTGCGTCTGGACGGGGCTGAACTGCGCCGCATCGTGCGCCGGCATGCGCCGCCAAGGTTCCTGCTGCGCGGCAGGAATCCGGCACGGGATACGCCGGTCGGAGCGGGAGCGGCGCCTGTCTTCGCGCCAATCTACGGCGCGCCTAATGTCGTGCTCGACGATGGGACGAGAGTCCCCGGCAGCCGGCGCATCTATGGCGAGCTTGTCGCAGCCGCGCATGCCGCTCCCGGGCTGACCAATACCGGGCAGATGATCTGCGTCATGGAGGACGTCGCCGAGGACCGGCGGCCGCTGGAGATGCTGTTTGCCCACCTCACCTCTTCCGACAAGCCGCTCATGGGCAGCATCGCTTCGCCGGCGGCGGCCGAGGCGGTGATCGACCTGACCGCGGCTGCGGTCGGGCGGCCGTCGCTTCCCGGCGAATGCAACCTTCTCCACCTGATCAACGCCACGCCGCCGCTCACCTATTGGCCGAATCCGTTGAAGTGCCTGCGGACGATCGCGTTGAAGGGCGAGGCAAGCATGGTCTCGTCCTACATGATGATGGGCGCCACGGCCCCGGTCACGGTGGCCGGCGCGCTCATCCAGGGCTATGCCGAGGTGCTGGCGGGCCTTGCGCTTGCGCAGCTTTGGCGTCCGGGTGCACCGGTGGTGATGGGAATCCTGGCCTATCCTTTCGACATGCGCCGGATGCTGCCCAACTTCGGCGATCCGGCCTCGCAGCTCGTCCAGTTTCACGCCGCTGAGTTGGGCAGGCGGCTCGGTGTGCCGGTGCGTGGCGACGGCGCCATCACCTCGGCCAAGGTGGACGACGCGCAATCCGGCGCCGAAGGGGGCAGGGTGGTGTCGGCGGCGCTGGCGTCGGGGGCGCACTTCATCCTTCACGCGGCCGGCTGGCTGGAGCAGGGCCGCACGGTGTCGCTCGCAAAATTCCGCCGCGACGCCGCGGCGCTGGCGGAACTCGGCTATGGCAAGCCGGCCGATTTGCCGATGCCGCTCGATCGGGAGATCGAGATGGAGATACGCGGCCGCCTCGCCCTATCCTGAACCGCTCAGCAAAAAGGGCGCTGCCGCGCGGCAGCGCCCTTTGCTTCGGGGCGTGGGCTGTCACCAGCCTTGGCGGCTGTACCAGTCATCGATGTCGCGGCGCACGCGATCCTTCTCGATGCCGTAGCGTTCCTGGATCTTGCCTTCGAGCTGGTCGCGCTTTCCGGCGATGCGATCGAGATCGTCGTCGGTGAGCTTGCCCCACTGTTCCTTGACCTTGCCCTTCACCTGCTTCCAATTGCCTTCGACGCGGTTCCAATCCATTTGCCGTACCTCCTGTTGGATACGCAGGGCTAACGGCATCGCGATCGCGAGGTTCCTGCGGACAAGTCTTTTTCTCCGGGCGGGAACATTCGCCCGGCGCCGCTGTTCTGGAGGGCAGGATGGCGCGCAGCCCCGCTCCCCCGCGAAAGGCGCGCCACCGACCGGGTCCAGACCCGAGCAAGCCCGCCTCGGCCGTCCCTCGCCGGGGCGGGCTCTATTGTGACGAGATTGGAAGGATCATGCTTCACGAAGCAGCAAACATCGCCGAGCAGGCTCATCGCGGCCAGAAGGACAAGACCGGTCGGCCCTATATCGAACATCTGAGGCGCGTTGCCGAGGCCGTCGAGACGCTGGACGAAAAGACCGTCGCCTACCTGCACGACGTTGTCGAGAAAGGCGACGGCTGGACCCTGGAGAGGCTGCAGGGCGCCGGGTTCGGCCAGCCGGTGGTGGCCGCGGTCGATGCGCTGACGCGGCGCATGGACGAGAGCGAGGAAGGCTTCCTCTGCCGCGCCGCCTCGAACGAGCTGGCATTGCCGGTGAAGATAGCCGATCTGCGCGACAATCTCTGGCAGGCGCACCAGGCGGGCGCAGCGCCCGAGAAATACGAAACCGGCCTCGCCATCCTCGACCAGCTGGAATCCAGGAACTGAATCCGGACTTAATCCCGGGGCGGGGAAGCGATCAACTTGGCCTCGCGGACAAGAGAACTCCAGTCCAGGCCGATAAGGCGGACGAGATCGCGCGCCTGTGCCTCGCTGATGCCCGTCTCCCGCACCAGGCGCTGCACCACGTCGTGAGAGGGTGGATTGTTGTCCCTTTTGGCCATTGCTGCCCCATTCAGGAAACCCGCTCGTTGAATCAGGAAACCAACGCTCTGTCGGATCGACCGTTCCGGCGGGAACTGCTTTGGTTTGGTCGGACCGCGGTTTGAAGTATTCTGCCCGGAGCCCTTGTCGCTGAGGAAATTAAGAGCTATATAGGGCAAATCGATCTTGCTGAAAGAACGTTGTTTTCGCGCAAAATGCGCCCCTACGATCTTCCCTCTCAATTTCGAAGAATTCGTCGCTTGGCGGTTGCCGGGCGCGTATCATTTTGCGTCGATTTGTAAGGAGATCGCAATGACTACTGGAACGGTGAAGTTTTTCAATTCCACCAAGGGTTTTGGCTTTATCGAGCAGGGCGGCGGCCAGCCGGACGTGTTCGTGCACATCTCGGCCGTAGAGCGCGCAGGGCTGCGCTCCCTCGTCGAAGGCCAGAAGATCAGCTTCGACGTCGTGAAGAATGCCCGCAGCGGCAAAAGCTCGGCCGAGAATTTGCAAGCCGCCTGATCACGGCGCCTCGCGGTCCTTGACCACGGATGTACTGGCATTGGCCGCAGAGGCGCGTTGGAGAAGGTCGGGCTTTGCCCGGCCTTTTTTGATTAAGGAGATGACAATGAAGTCGCTACCGGATACCGGCCTGTTCAAGCCGGTCCCATCCCGCACGGAAGCCAAGACCGACACGACCTCTCGTGTCGCTCGGCAGATTCAGGACCTGGAAGCCAAGGAAAGGGCGGCCAAGACCGAGCGCTTGCGCGCGGCGAGGCTGGCGCAGGAAGCCGAAGCGCCAGTGGTGCTGCCAAGGAAAGCCGCTCCGAAGCGCGCGAAGAAGGCATAGTTCCTCAACGCAGTGATGTTGAAACATTGCAGGCTTTAATGGCAAGGCTATCAACGTCCGCCGGGTAGTCAGCGCAAACGTTGGCGATGAGCTGGAGGCTTCTGAACCTGGTCATTCCAGGGCGGAGCAAGGAGCGCAGCGACGCGCGCAGACCCTGGAATCCATTCCGTTACCTGGACCGAGGTGTGCAACGGTGCAGAATTTGTGGACGGCCGCGGCGCTTCCAAGTCACGGCATGGATCCTCGGGTCTGCGCGCGTCGCTTCGCTCCTTGCTCCGCCCGTGGATGACGACCGCGATAGGCGGTCGATTGAGGTCGGTCAGACGCGACGCGCTTAGCACCGTTTCATATGCAGCACGTTGATGGTGATCTCATCGCCGGACATGCGCCCATCCAGCACCTTTTCAAGGGCGTTGCCATTGTCGGGCTTAAGCACCTCCGGCAGATCGAGCGCCGTCAGGGCCTCGTCGTCGAACTCGATCGGCGCCCCGTAGAGCTGTGATACCTCCATCACCAGGCTTTCGATGTCCTCGCGAGCGATGTTCTCGGCCAGATGATCCAGCCTGATCTCTTCGGAAAGCCGGATGATGTTGACGATCCCCTTGGTTCGCAAGGCCTTTTGGACCCTGTGGTGGGCATCGTCGCGCAGGCGGATGGAAAATCGTTGGAACATGGACTGCCTCCTTTCCTGGAGGTTATCCCTCGATTTCCAGCATGCGCCCGATGGTCACGGATTGCAAGCAAAAAAAGCTAGAAAGATGAAATAAAATCAACAAGTTAGCATAGAACAACAAATGTGGTTTCGGCGCATCGTTGGCATCGTTAGCTTGTGCCGTCTTTCACAGCTTGGCCATTCTTGACGTCCTATGAGACAGACCCTACTTCTACTCACAATGAGCAAGTTACTCATTCGTAGCATTTTTGTCTGTCAAGGAGGCAGGCATGGCTGAGCTGGAACGGCCGCAAAGATTGCAGATCATGCTGACCGACGAGGAGTTGGCGGCGCTGGAGAACTGGCGTTTCGAAAAGCGCATGCCGAGCCGTTCGGCCGCGGTCCGCGAGCTTTTGCGTCGAGGGCTGGCCTCGGATGGGTTCCTGACGGCGAATGCGGGCGTGAAGTCGCAGGATTTCGGCGTGATATCTGCGGACAGGGCGGCCGGCGATAGTCCCGGCGACTCGAAGCCGTAAGCGGATGCGACCCAGCGGATACGTTGCCTTGATTGCGGGCGGCCCTATTTGATGCGCATGACCGGTACAGGGGGGATCTTTCGTCCGAACGCCAATGCCGACGCGCGCCTCGCGGCGATCGTCGACTCTTCCTATGACGCCATCATCGGCAAGGACCTCAACAGCGTCATCACCGATTGGAACCGCGCGGCCGAGCGGATGTTCGGCTACAGCGCGGAGGAGGTGATCGGCAAGTCGATTCTGATCTTGATCCCCGACCACATGCACAGCGAGGAAACCGAGATCATCGGCCGCATCCGCCGGGGCGAGGGCGTGGGCAGCCTTGAGACGACGCGCAAGCGCAAGGACGGCTCGTTGATCGCGGTGTCGATCACCGTCTCTCCCATCAGGAACAACGCCGGCGAGATCGTCGGCGCCTCGCAGATCGCCCGCGATATCACCGGCGCCAAGGAAAGCGAGCGCCGTATTCGGCTCCTGATGCGCGAGGTCAACCACCGCGTGAAGAACCAGTTCGCGGTCATCCTGTCGATGGTCAGGGAAACCAGCAAGCGCTCGACCGATCCCGCTGAGTTCGAGCAGATGATCCGCGCGCGCATCATGGCGCTGTCGCGCTCGCACGACCTTCTGGTGACCTCGGAATGGGCCGGCGCCAGCCTGTTCGATCTGGTCCAGGAGCATCTGAAGCCCTTCGGCCACGAGGAACGCATCTCGCTGTCCGGGCCGCTGCTGACGCTGCAGTCGAATGCGGTGCAGAATCTCGGCATGGCCTTCCATGAGCTCGGCACCAATTCCTCCAAATATGGCGCCCTTGCCGTCGACGGGGGCCATGTCGAAATCACCTGGACGGTCGAGACGGGGCCGGATGCGCGGCGGCGGTTTCACCTTCTGTGGCAGGAGACGTCCGGCGCGCCAGGAATTGCGGTCGCTGAGAGGAATGGCAAGGAGAAGGGGGCCGCCGAACGCAAGGGCTTCGGCACGGTGGTGCTGCAGCGGGTGGCTCCGCAGTCGCTGGGTGGTTCTTCCCATCTCGAACGCTCGCCCGGCAGTTTGAAATGGGCGCTCGACGCGCCGCTCGAGGCAATCATCGTTCCGCAGCTCGGCGCCGAGACCGACAGCGACATCGCCGTTTGAGCGTCTATTCGCGGTGGCCGGCGCCGATGTGATTTGCACCTTGCCGTCGGGCGGATGAGATCGGCCCGGGCGAGCCGCGGCCGCTCAGGCCCTCCTTGCAGCGCTGCAAAAGCGTAATTACATCAATCGTGAGCGTGCAATGTCCACGCGGATACAGTTGCTTTGGTCAAGCTCCAAGGAGGTTGTCATGGCAATGATGGAAACAAGAAAGAGCCTGGACTGGATCACTCTGGTCCTCGCGATCTGCCTCTTCATCTCACCCTGGGTCATCGGATTCACCGCGGCGATGGTGCCCGCGTGGAACGCCTGGAGCGTCGGCGTTCTGCTCGGCGCGCTGGCGCTGGCGACGCTTTCGGTGTTCGCCGAGTGGGAAGAATGGGTCAGCGCCGTCCTCGGGCTCTGGCTGATCGTGTCGCCCTGGCTTCTGGGCTTTGCGGCTGACACGAATGTCATGACCACGCATGTCGTCCTCGGCGTGCTGGTGGTCGTGGCATCGGCCTGGGCCGTCTGGGACTTCCGTCATCCTCACGCGCATGCGTGAGCGGTGATCGGTCGGGAGCCCGCCGCGCGAGCGGCGAGCTCCTTGAAGTTGCTCTCTCGGGATGGGGCAGGGCGGCTGTTGCGGCGGCTTCACGCAATTGCTGCAACCGGAAACCTTTTCGTGCATTCTTGGGAATGGTCTCGATGCTCCACCCCGACACCCCCGCCAAATGCTGCTCCTATTGCGGCGGGCGCGACCATGATTTCGAGGAATGCCCGAAGCGCAAGGCAGACGCCGAGAAGGAAGAGGCGGCGCGGGTGGCCGGCTCCAAGCCTCCGGTCCCCAGCGCTCAGGGGATCAGCGCTAGGGCTTTGGCAATGGGATTTCATCCGGCAACAACGGCGCTAGGTCGCCCAGGGGCTCTCCATGTCATCGGGTCATTGTCTATGCGGGGGCGTACGCTATGAAATTGCGGGTGAGCTTGCCCAGCCTATAGCTTGCCACTGCACCCAGTGCGCGCGCACGAGCGGCAACTTCGCAGCCATGGCGGCCTGTCGTTCGGTGGATCTTCGACTGTTGTCCTCGTCCAGTCTCCGTTGGTACCGCTCGTCAGACAAAGCCCAACGCGGCTTCTGCTCGCGCTGCGGCAGCAACCTGTTCTGGAGGGCGGCTCCAGGCGGTGAAACCTTCGTCGCTGCCGGGACCCTTGACCCACCGACAGGTCTGCGCCTTGGCAAGCATATTTTCGTCGGCTCGAAATCCGATTTTTACGATCTAACCGACGGCCTACCGCAGGAGCAGGAGGGTTAGGATCATTCGCGGGGCGCGATGATGGCAGCCCGTCGCCAATGTAAGTGACCGGCGCCCGTTGCCTGTTGGGGTGGATTTCCCGGCGCCGGCCCGGCGAATCGAAGTTCGCCGCACCTTCAAAGTGAGCTGTCTGGGCGGGTTCGGCGACCTCAAATTCTGACAGTGCACAGGCTAATTTTAGCGTTGCTGCATCTTTTATAAATGACGCTCCGGGCTGCTGGCCAGATCGGCGGGCGGTCTTCAGTGAAGGGTTATCGGTCCCCTTCGACGATCCCGAACCTTGTCAGCAAGCCGGCTCTCAAATTTTAATGCGGCTGCTATCCCTTCGTCTCACAATGGCACATGTCGAATTACAGGTTCGAGGTCATCCGAAACGGGCAGTGCCTGGGTGATGCCTGGGTCGATCTCGGCAGTTTGAGCGAGATGCGACGAGAAGCGCTCAAGGCTCTGCACGACATCGGCCTCGACGAAATGGCTTCAAGCGACCTGGATGAAACGGTGACCGTGTCCGTCCATGATGAAGTCGGCAGGCCTGTCTATTCTGCTACGCTCAGCGTCTCCCAGACGCTGCCAGGGATCCACCACGCGGGTCGCTAGCCAGCGCCGGGTCGCTTATTTTAGTTGGGACTAACAAAAGTTATCGCCAAGCCTCGCACAACCCGGTCATTGTTCGAGCTCTCCGCTGCCCTGAAGCGGAGGATGGGAGGAGCCAGCCTTTAGCTGGCGGGCAAAAGGCAGGCCACTTGGCCCGTTGCGCGGACCGCAGGCTGCTGCGACGGGCCAAGGTCGTCTGACCCAATAAAGGCGGTCCATGTCGCCTGTTTGTTGGCCTTTCTGACCTACGTATAGCCCTGACTTTTTCTGGGATGATCGAAGACCTGGCGTTGAACCGGTCTATGATCGCGACGGGGGTGCGCGGGTGGCGGATATCATCTCAATCAGGATAGGTGCGCGGCCCGCCGGTCGGCTGTCGGCGGGACGCCTGCGGCTTTGCGCTTTCATGGCGATCGCGGGTTTCATGATCGCCGGTCCGGCCGCGGAGCAGGTCTTCGGGGTGCAATCGCCGTGGCTGCGTTCCTGGACCATGTTCAGCGCGATCGGGTTGGGCGTCATCGACGCTTCCTTCGAAATCCGCGGGCCTGACGGCGCGCTTGTCTCGCTCGACCGGTTCGAGATGCTCGGCGCGCCCCGCAACGGCAGGCTGAAGTGGATCCAGAACCGCGAGGAACTGGCTTCCGTCATCAACCGGCTCTGCACGGTCGCCGGGCAGGGCGCCGACATCCGTGTCCGCGCCCGGCTGGGCACGCGCGGCGGCTGGCAGACGATCCATACCGATGCCGAAAATGCCTGCGCCGACTGAAGCCATCGCCGACTGGCGTCTGGCGCCGGCCATGGCGGCGCGCTTCGCCGCCTGGGCGGCCGGCACGGAAGGCTCGTCGCGTTCGTCCGCCTTGATCCGCATCGGCCTGGCAATGCTGTTCTGGTCGCGCTGGGCGGGCGAGCTGCTGCTCTATAGGGACCAGTCGCCGGCCGGCCTGTTTCTCGCCGCCAACTTCTTCCTCGCCACGGCGCTGCTCTTCGTCGGCTATCACAGCCGCGCCGCCGCCGTCTGGACCGGCTCGGTCGGACTGGCGATGTATTATTACTTCGGCTTTGAGCTTGGCCGCGAGCCCTGGACCCACCACCATGCCTATCTGCTTGCCGTCGCGGCGCTCCTGATCGCGCTCACCCCTTGCGACCGCTCCTATTCGCTGGACCGCTATTTGGCGGTAGTACGCGCCGAGCGTGCGGGCGTTCCACTGCCGGTGGAGCGCGGCAACCTGTGGGGGCTGCGGCTGATCGTGGTGCAGCTCTCGGCGCTCTATTTCTTCGCCGCCTTCGACAAGTCGAACTATGCCTTTCTCAGCGGCGCGCGGCTCGAGCAGATATTCCTCTGGTTTTACGCCGGTTCGGACTATCCGTCCGGCCTTGCCTGGCTCGCCATCGTATCCTTCGGTGTTGTCGCGCTCGAATATTGCCTTGCCTTCGGTCTGCCGTTTCGCGCCACGAGGCGCTATCTGGTCCTGCCGGGCCTGGCCTTCCACGCCATCATCTATGTGACGCTGCCGGTCTACACCTTCAGCGCCACCATGGCGTTGCTCTATCTCGCTTATTTCGATGCCGATGCCGTGGACAAGGTGATCGCGCGTCTCCAGGGGATCGGATCGACGGCGACCGCCGGAGGGGAAATTTCGTGAAGCGTGGTTCGTTGGGCGCCGTCGTCGCCGCCGCCACCGGCCTGGCCATGGTCTGCGGCATGGCCCGTGCCGGCGATGCGAGTGACTATTATCCCAGGCGGACATGGGATTCCTTCGCAGGCGGCCAGATGAACACATCTCTGCTGGTGTTCCGCGACCTCAACAGGAACGGCCTCTACGATCTGGGCGACCGGCCGATGTCGCGCGTGGCTGTCGAGCTCGACAGGCCGAACGCCGGCACCATCATGCGACTGACCAATGCCGGCGGCTTCGCCAACTTCCGCATGTCGGTCCTGCACCGCGATTTCGAAGTCGTCGATCCCGGGCACTATGCGTTCCGCGTCGTGCCGCCGCCAGCCTACTCGGTCACCACCGGCAACGCCGCGCAGGAAAGCGACTATGTCGTTTCGCCCGGATCGCCGGGCGACATGATTGCAAAGACCACGACCCACCCCGTCGGGCTTGCGGCGGATCTTACGATCAGCGGCGCTGTCGCCGCCCGGGCACGCGTTTCGCTGACAGGGCCGGACGGCGTCGGCATCGCCGCCAAGGTCGGTCCGGAAGGGGGCTTCAGCGCAGCCGTGGCGCCCGGCGAATGGCTGGTCGATTTTTCGGCCGCCGGGGCGACCGAGCGGCGGCATGTCGTGGTCGGCGCCGCGCCGGTGGTGCTCTCCACGTTCTCCGACAAGGGCGGACCGGCCGAGGCGCCGCTGCCCCAGGAGCATGTCGTCGGCTTCGACGACCTGATGACGTCGCCCGGCGTGTTCGAGGTCCCGTCAGGCTATGGCGGGCTCGACTGGTACAATCTCGTTGCCATGCACCAGCGCTTCACCGACGGCCCGGGCTACGTCAACACCACCATGTCGGGCGAATTCATCGCCTATAACAGCTCAGGCCATCCCGCGCAGGTGTTCAGCGACAAAGCGTTCGATTTCACCGGCGCCTATTTCGGCGCCGGCTGGGACGACGCGGAGGGCGAGACGCTCATCCTCAAGGCCTGGCGGGGCGGTGAGCCCGCCTATGAGGATCGGCTGACGCTGTCCGCCAACGGTCTGGTCTATTTCGCGGCCGACTACAGGCGCATCACGCGGCTCGAGATCCGCACGCAACATTACTGGCAGGCCGCGATCGACGATTTCGCCTACCGCACCGGCCCATAGGGCGGTTCACCGCGCCGCGGGAGCGGCGAGCCGGAACAGGAAACTGGAAGGACGTTGCTTTCTGCCGCTCCGGCGCGCGGCGCTTCGAGGTCAAGCGGCGTCAGCAAGACACTCGTGAGGAGGCTCCGCAGGAGCGGGGTCCGCCGTCCGAATGGCCGACATTGGAGTCGTGATGGCCGCCATGGCCGCCATTGCTGCCGCCGCTTCCAGTGTTACCACCATTGCCGCCGTTACTGCCGCCGTTTCCAGGGTTGCCGCCATTGCCGCCACCGTTTCCGGCGCCACCACCATTGCCGCCGCCGTTTCCGGTGCCGCCGCCGTTACTGCCGCCGTTTCCAGGGTTGCCGCCATCGCCGCCACCGTTTCCGGCGCCACCGCCATTGCCGCCACCGTTTCCGGCGTTGCCGCCATTGCCGCCACCGTTTCCAGCGCCACCGCCGTTGCTCCCGCCGTTTCCGGAGCCGCCGCCGTTGCCGCCATTCCCTCCGTTGCCGCCGTTCCCCCCATTGCCACCGTTTCCGCCGTTCCCCCCATTGCCGCCATTCCCACCATTGGCCGCCAGAAGCGCGCGCTTGGCGTCCTGCAGCATGGCTTTCGCATCCGGCTGGTGGAGCTCGTCTCGCGGCTCTGGAAGGACCGACGCGGCACGGCTCGAGATGGCCGCCGGCAGCAGCAAGGTCGATGCGATCAGCGCCGTGGCCAGCATATTTCTCGGAAGGGAAAGGCGCGCGAAATCGGCCTTCGAGGCGAATTCGAGAATCCGTAAGCCTCGCGCCGGCCATCGCCGGGCAGCCTGCGCCCTGATTGTCATTGAGATGAACCCGCCACCGCCGTACCCCCGTCGCGACTATAGACAGGTTCGACGCCCGTTCCCGATCATCCCAGAAAAAGTCAGGGCGCCGCGCGCCTCCACGGTGGGCGCGTGCGACCCATTCGGTGTGCTCGCCTTAGCCCCTCAGCGCACGCGCCGCCGCCTCGGCAAAGGAGATGTCGCCCTTGATCTCGCGCATCGCCATCGAGGTCACCGTGCGGCGCACGCCCGGCAGGCGGCTGAGCTCCTCGCGCAGCATGCGGTCGAGCGCCATCATATCGACGGTGACGATCTGCAGCAGATAGTCGGCTTCGCCCGTGGTGGCGTAGCAGCGGCGGATCAGCGGGTGCGTCTTCACCGCCGCCTCGAAGGCGTCCGACACCTCGAAGTCGATCGACACCTGGATGAAGGCCTCGATGCCGAAACCGATCCTGGCCGGATCTATGCGGGTCGAATATCCACGAATGACGCCTGCCTCTTCCAGCGCCTTCACCCGCTTCCAGCATGGCGTCTTGCTCAAGCCGACCTCCTCTGCCAGCTCGCCGAAGGAGATCCGCGCATCGCGCTCGAGCGCGGCGACTATTCTGCGGTCCAGGGCATCCAGCACGGTTCGTTCTCCATTGGTGCGGGAAGAAGCGATAATCGTCCTTCATTTCATGCCATTTGGATAACAGAAAGGAACAATGTTCAAGCCGGAGGCGCTATCCTTGTGGCGCGGTCATGCCCCGAGGAGGATGAGCCATGGACAAGACGGACTATCACGCCCGCATCGAGGCGCCCGAGATGCGCGACTACGGCGTCTATCTGAAATGCGACCAGCTGCTCGCCTGCCAGAAGCCGCTTGCCGAGATGGTCAACGCCGACGAGCTGCAGTTCCAGATCGTGCACCAGGTCGAGGAGCTGTGGATGAAGCTCATCGCCTACACGCTTGTCGACGTGCTCGACTACCTGGAGAAACAGAACACGCATCGCATCGTCACGCTGATGGGCCGCGTGCACCGGCTTATGCGCATGATGACGGCGCAGCTCGATCTCCTGGAGACCATGTCGCCCAAGGAGTATCAGCAGATCCGCCTGCAGCTCGGCAATGGCAGCGGCCAGGAATCGCCCGGCTTCAAATTCCTGCTGCGCCTGCCGCCCGACCTTTGGCGGGCCTTCAGGCATGTCTATCTCGACGACCGCGGGCTGACCGTGGCGGATATCTATGACGAGCATTACGACCATGGCGACGCCTATGTCGTGGCCGAGGCGCTGATCGAGTTCGACGAGCTGTTCCAGAAATTCCGCGCCAACCACCTCTATCTGATCCACCGCTCGATCGGGCTGGGCTCGAAGTCGCTGAAGGGCCGCCCGGTGGAGATGCTGGAAGGCGGCGCCCGCCACCGCTTCTTCCCCGAACTGTGGGACATCCGTTGCGACATGACCGACCGCTGGGGCGCCGAATACGGCACCGTGCGGGACTCGATCAGCCATCCGCGGCACCATTCTCCTTCTCCCCTTGTGGGAGAAGGTGGCCGCGAAGCGGCCGGATGAGGGGTGCTCCAGGGAAAGCCAGCGTCTCACTCCGCTGGAACACCCCTCATCCGTCTCTGCGCTGACGCGCCGATCCACCTTCTCCCACAGGGAGGGCTTTGCACGGAACTGAGTTGGTGATTCCGTAGGTCCGGCATGAAGGGGAGATGATTCGGATGGTCGATCGCGTGCTTGGACAACTGAGCCTTGCGGATGGGCTGGTGTGGTCGGATGTGACGGAGCTTGACCAGATCGCGCGAGTGATCGACTGGGTGCCGATCAAGGCGCTTCTTGGTCAGCGCAGCGGACCAGGACGGGGCAACATTAGCTATCCGGCCGAGGCCTTGCTGCGCTGTTTGCTGCTTGGCGTGTGGAACAATCTCAGCGATCCTTCGCTGGAGGCACAACTGCGCGACCGGCTGTCGTTCCGCCGCTTTGCCGGTTTCAGCCTGTCGGACCCCACGCCGGACCATTCGACGTTGTGGCGTTTCCGCGAGGAGCTGAAGTGCGATGGGCTGATCGACCGGGTGTTTTATGAGATCACGCGGCAGCTTGAGCAGAAGGGGCTGATCGTCAAGCGCGGCACGTTGATCGATGCCTCCTTCATGCAGGCCGCCGCGCGCCCGCCGGCGAAGCCGAAGAAGGGTGAGGAGGCGACGGCGCGGCCATCGGCCGATGGCGAGGCACGTTGGGGACGCAAGGGCAACAAGACCGTGTTCGGCTATAAGGTGCACAATGGCGTCGACGATGCTCATACGCTGATCCGGCGCATGGACTTCACGGATGCATCGGTCACCGATACCGAGCCGGCCGACGGCCTGATCATCGGGGACGAGAAGGCGGCCTATGGC
The DNA here is from genome assembly GCF_003997405.1 of Mesorhizobium sp. M2A.F.Ca.ET.042.01.1.1. Taxonomy (NCBI): domain Bacteria; kingdom Pseudomonadati; phylum Pseudomonadota; class Alphaproteobacteria; order Hyphomicrobiales; family Phyllobacteriaceae; genus Mesorhizobium; species Mesorhizobium sp. M2A.F.Ca.ET.042.01.1.1. The sequence continues at coordinate 35,053 of NZ_RZRX01000007.1, read as the reverse complement.
GACCAAGCCTACTACACCCATGCCCGCCATGCCCGGCTGAAGCAGGCCGGCATCAAGGACCGGCTAATGCACAGAGCCAACAAGCACCATCCGCTGACACCGCGTCAGAAGCAGCGCAACCGGCTCATCTCGAAGGTGCGGGCGGCAGTGGAGCGGCCGTTTGCAGTGTTCAAACAGCGCTACGGCATGCGGCGACTGCGCTTCTTCAACCTTGCGACCAACCGGACGCAGTGCATGCTTGCCGGCTGCGGCTACAATCTGCAAAGAGCGGCCGCAGTCCTCTTCCCAAAGAGGAAGCCGGCATGAGGCGCAGTCCGCCCAAAATCCACTGCCAAGGCGGCCTGAGGCCTCAAGAGCGAGGCAAAACAACCCGCCAAAGCGGCCAGAGCGCCTTTCAAAAAACGCCCATCTGCCTCGTGCGCTAAATATCGGCTCCCATGCAAAACCCTCCCTGTGGGAGAGGTCGGATTGCCCCGATTTGTCCTTCACAAATCGGCTGGCAATCCGGGTGAGGGGTAAGCTTGGCGCCAAGCTGGAGCACCCCTCATCCGTCTCGGCGCTGCGCGCCGATCCACCTTCTCCCACAAGGGGAGAAGGAAAAGCGCCTGGCCCTACTCTTCCGGCTCGACGGTGAACAGCAGCGGATAGCCCTTGGCCTTGCCGGCATCGGTCGCCCGCGTCGCCTTGGTTTCGGCGACATCCTTGGTGAACACTGCAACGACGCAGACGCCTCGCGTGTGCGCCGTGATCATGACACGATGCGCCTGGTCCTCGCTGAGCTTGAACTCGCCTTTGAGCACAGTGACGACAAATTCGCGCGGTGTGAAATCGTCATTGATCAGGATGACTTTGTAGAGCTTCGGCCGCTCGGTCTTCGGCTGCGCCTTGACACGGGGTTTGATGACGGTTTCGGGCATCGGAATCCACCAGCGATGAACTGGGTTTCACCTCACTTTGTCACGCGGGAACGCGCTCGTCCATTTGACTGCGCAACGGCGACAAGGCCAGGGCGATCAACTCTATGTGGGGAAGCGCTGGCTGCCGGTCAACGGCCCTGCCGCCCGGCCGTGCGCGACCTGTCGGGGCCGCCCGATCCGCGCTCCAGGAGCGCGAAGAGCATCCAGACGGCAAAGCCGATCATCGTCGAGCCGGTCAGCGCGAGAAGAATCCAGGACTGCGCCGGCGTGATGTAGTCGAAGCTTGAAGAGATCAGCGGAGCGAACAGCTCTGGCTCGATCCTGCCGCTGGCGGGATCCGGCACGGGGCTTGCGGTAAAGATGATCAACGATCGCGCAGCCGCGGTGACGATCAGGCCGCCGAGTGTCAGCGAACGCATCAGGGACGAAAACCGCTTCTTCATGCGGATTGTCCTACAGCACCGGCATTGCAATCAGGTTAAGGGTGCGTGGCGGAAACTGCCGACCGAGAAGGCTTCCGTCGCGCGTAAGCCGCCCCGGCCTGAGCCGGAGCGGCTTTGTAAGATCGAATGCCGAAGACTGGATCAGGTCTTCGGAGCGTCCTTCTTCTCGGTCTTCTTGACGACCTTCTTCGTGGGGGCCTTCTTGTGCTTCTTGGCCGCGACTTTCTTCACCGGCTTGGCGGTGGCGTCGGCCGGAGCAGCCGTGGTGGTCGCGGTCGAGGCAGCCGGAGCAGCGGTCGTCGTGGCGGCGGCGTTGCCGAGAGCCGGCATGGCGAAAGCGAGAGCGACACCGAGGCCGAGGGCGGAGAGGATGGACTTCTTCATGGCTTCATTTCCTTTTTCTTGCAGATCTGGATGAGCGTCACTGAACAGGATCGATCGGTGTCACTCCAAGCAGCTTCAAAGCGTTTGCGAGCATCCGGATACCCTGTGCCTGTTTCTTGTTGGCGCAGAACCGGTCTCCCTTTCTTTGCAGTGCTTTCGCCGCGGTGACCTGCGTTGCCGCGGCATGGGTTTCGAGGGCTTCGTCAACCTGACGGCTCAGATTGGTGCAACGCTCGGTCCGGGTGAGCGGTGGCGCGACCTTTGCGGTTGAGGCGCCGGCCGCTGCTGTGATGAGCGATATGCTGAGCAAAGCACCCATCACGCTGATCCAGAACCTCTGCATTGGTCTCGTCCGTTACTCCGGAAACTTGCGTCGCAGCCGATGACCTGACCGCCACGGCACCGGTTATGACCTTGAAATTTTTCACCAGTTTTTCTCGACTGTAGAATTTTGTTTCTGGATTGTTTCTGGGGAACCCGACCGGCGCTGCGATCGCGACCACTGGCCAAGATGTGGCCCGAATTCTATCGTGTGAGGGATCGCCGAAGGGACGCTCGGCTAACAGAATCATAGGTTTCGAGTGAAATCGGACGCACACATACTGATCGTCGACGACGACAAGGGCATACGCGACCTGCTGCAGGAGTTTTTCCAGAAGCGCGGGCTGCACACGACGGTGGCCGGTGACGGCACCGAGATGGAGGCGGTCCTGCGCCGCACGCCGGTGGACCTGATCGTTCTCGACGTGATGCTGCCTGGAAGGAGCGGACTCGAGCTTTGCCGCGAGATCCGCGCCAACTACACCACGCCGATCATCATGCTGACCGCGGTCACCGAGACGACCGACCGTGTTGTGGGTCTCGAAATGGGCGCCGACGACTATGTGCCCAAGCCCTTCGATCCGCGCGAGCTCCTGGCCCGCATCCGTGCCGTGCTGAGGCGCAACGGCAGCGCCGAGCCGCGTCGCCCGGTCGCCAAGCAGATCTATCACTTCGCCGGCTGGACGATGGACTGCGCGCGGCGGCGCCTGACGGCCCCCGACGACGTGCGGGTAGAGCTGACTATGGCCGAGTTCAACCTGTTGCAGACCCTCGTCAAGAGCGCGGGACGCGTGCTGACCCGCGAGCAGCTGATCGAGCTCTCCGGCGGCGACACCGGCTACAGCTTCGACCGCAGCGTCGACATTCTGGTGAGCCGCTTGCGCCGCAAGATGGAAGACGATCCGAAAACGCCGAAACTGATCCTGACGGTGCGCAGCGGCGGCTATCAGTTCCTGCCCGAGACAACGTCCGAATGAGACGCTTCCTGCCGCAGACCCTGCCTGCCTGGGTGCTGCTCATCGTCATTGCCGGCCTCATGCTCAGCCAGGTGGCGACGCTCTACATCGTGGCTCGCGACCGCGCCGCCGCCAACGGTATCGTCGATCTCTACCGGTTGAACGACCGTGCCTATTCGCTCGTGCAGTTGATGCACGACGCCACGCCCGAAGAGCGCAAGGCGACCGCATCCGGCCTGTTCAACTCGACCTATGCGCTGACGGTTTCGGACACGCCCGCCGTCACCTCCTCGATCGCCGGCGATGATGAACTGGCCGAGCTGGAGGACATCCTGGTCGGCCGCCTTTCGAAATTCGGCGTCACCGACGCGCGCGTGCGGCGCGATCCGGCCACCCAGGAGGCCGACGTCCCGGACGGTCAGGCGGTGAACAAGGATGTCGGCCAGGTCGAACGCGACCTTCTGGTCCTCGCCGCGGATTTCGCGCAGAGCGACAAGCTGACGGCATCATTGCGTTTTTCCGACGGGCAGTGGTTGAATTTCACGGAACCGATCACGCCGGCGGGGCCGATTCTGAGCCCCGACAGCCTGCCGCTCTATTCGCTGATCGCCGGCCTGATCGTCATCATGTCGATCTGGTCGCTACGCCGGCTGACCGCGCCTTACCGGATGATGGAGACGGCGGTGACGCGGATCGGCAACGACCTGAAAAGCCCGCCGATCTCCGAGAGCGGCAGCCGCGAGATCCGGGCCGCGGCGAAGGCGATCAACGCCATGCAGATGCGGCTGCGCGACTATGTCGAGGACCGCGAGCACCTCGCGGCGGCGCTGGCGCATGATCTGCGCACGCCGCTGACCCGCATGCGGCTCCGCCTCGAGCTGTTGCGCAGGTCGCCCGCGCGCGAGGCGCTGGCGCACGACCTCGCCGACATCGAAAGCATCGCGAGTTCCGTCATCGACTTCGCCAAATTCGAGGTGACCGAGGAAAAGGCCGAGCGGATCGATTTCTGGTCGCTGGTGGAATCGGTGGCGGACTCTTTCGAAGATGCATCCTTCGACGAGGATGCGACGCCTTCGCGCGGCCTGATCTGCATCGCGCGGCCGGTGGCGCTGCGCCGCTGCATCACCAATCTCATCCAGAACGCGGTGACCTACGGCAAGAAGGCGCATCTCGGCGTGCGGCGAACGGGCGACACGATCACGCTCTCGATCCGCGACGAGGGCCCCGGCATCCCGCAAGCGAAGCTGGACGCGGTGTTCGGCTCCTTCGTGCGGCTGGAGGAATCGCGCAATCGCACCACCGGCGGCCTCGGCCTTGGCCTGACCATCGCCCGCAACATCGCCCGCGGCGCCGGCGGCGAGGTCAATCTTTCCAATTACCCCGGCGGCGGCCTGCTGACGGAGCTGCGACTGCCGGTGGCAGCTTGAGTCAGCAGGCGGCTTGCTGGTCCCAATCCGCCACTGGATCGGCCGGCTCTTCCTTGTGATAGTGCCGCCCGTCCTGGCTATGAGGAACCGCATCATGTTTTACGCTATCCTGGCCTACCACGTCGAAGACACCGTCCAGTCCTGGACGCCCGACGAGGATGCGGCGCTGATGAAGGACCTGCTTGATGTCAACGACAGGCTCACGCGCGAGGGCAAGCTCGGCCCGGCAGCGAGGCTCGACGCGACGGCCAAGGCCGTGACGCTGCGCGGTCCCGGCGACGGCATGGTGATCGACGGTCCCTTCGCCGAAACCAAGGAGCAGTTGCTCGGCCTCTATGTCCTCGACTGCGCGAACCAGGACGAAGCGATCGCCGCCGCGCGCGATCTCAAGCGCGTCAACCCTTCCGCCGTCTACGAGATCCGGCCGATCATGCTCTATCTGCCCGGCGCCACACTGGCGGCTCGTTGAAATACGCTTCGGGCGTGTTTCACATTGGTGGCGCGGCCGCCTTGATCTCCCGCCCAAGCCGAAGCATCTCGCGCACCAGCAGGTCGAGATCGTCGCGGCGCGTGCGGTGATTGGCGATCGCCACCCTCAGGCAATGCCGGCCGTGCACGGTCGTGTCGGACAGAGCCGCGATGCCCTCTTCCTGCAGTCTCAGCATGATCTCGGTGTTGAACGCCTTGAGCCCCTCTTCGGACCCGTCATCAAGCCGGTGTCGGAAGCTGACGATGTTGATGGTGGTCGGCGCCATCAGCTCGAGCGCCGGCTCCGCCTCGATCACTCCGGTGAGGTAACGAGCCTGGGCGATATTCTGGTCGATCAGCCGGCCGAACTTTTCGACACCATGCTCCTTCAACGCCATCCAGATTTTCAACGCGCGGAAACCGCGCGACGTTTGAAGCCCGTAGTCGTGCAGCCACGCCCCGGAGGCAAGGCCGCGCGGCGTCGATTCCAGATATTCCGGCGTGACGGCAAATGTGTTGCGGTGGGCTGACGGGTCCCTCACCAGCGCGCAGCCGGCCTCGAAAGGCGCATGCAGCCATTTGTGCGGATCGAGCGCGATCGAATCCGCCTGCTCGATGCCGGCGACGAGCGATCGATTCTCGGGCGCGATCGCGATCAGCGCGCCGATGCAGCCGTCGACATGGAACCAGAGGTCTTCTTCGGCCGCCACTTTCGCCAGCACCTGCAGATCGTCGACCGCGCCGGTGTTGACCGTGCCGGCGGTGCCGATCACGCAGGCCGGCTTGAAACCCGCCTCGCGATCCTCCGCGATGGCCGCTTTGAGCGCGCTGCTATCGATGCGCAACGCTGCGTCGGTCGGGATCCGCCGCAGCGCCCGATTGCCGAGACCAAGCGCTTCCATGCCTTTGCGGTGGCAGGAATGGACCTGGTCCGAGGCATAGTAGAGCAGCGGCTTGGGCATGGCGCCGACGCCACGCTCGCGCACGTCGACGCCCGCCTTGACGTTGCGCGCCACCGTCAGGCCGATGATGTTGGCCATCGAGCCGCCGCTGACCAGCGTGCCGCTGGCCGAGGCCGGGAAGCCGACCATCTCCTTCATCCAGTTGACCACCTGGCCGTCCATCAGCCCTGCGGCGTGGTTGCCGCCGGCGAGATTGGAGCCCTGGATCGCGGCCAGGAAGTCGCCGAGCGCGCCGGTCAAGTTGCTGGCCCCCATATACCAGGACCAGAAACGCGGATGGATGTTGCCCATCGGATAAGGCATGACGTTGCGGGCGACATCGTCATAGACCTCGGCCACCGGCGCCGGCGATCGCGGCAGGGGTGTCTTGAAAAACGATCGCACCTCGGCCGGCATCTCGCGCCAGACCGGGCGCTCACGCACATCCCTGAGATAGGTGATGGCGTCATCGAGTATCCGGTGCGAGAGCGCTTCCGCATCGGCCCAGTCCGCCGGATCGAGCGTTTCGTCGGCGGCTGTTAAAGCCCGCAAGCTATCCATGCGATTTCTCCCGCAGCCCTTTCCAGATCAGCCAATGTGCAGCCAAGCACCGAGGCGTCGCCACCCGAAAACGGACGACGCCGCGGATCGTCGTCAGGCCTCGAACTGGCAGCTCGGCGTCGAGCGCGACAGCGCCGTCTCCTCGGCGTCCATCTCGGCCTCGATGCCATCGAAGAGCGGCGTCGACATGTAGCGTTCGCCAGTATCGGGCAGCATGCACAGGATCACCGAGCCCGCCGGGGCTTTGCTGGCGATCTGGCGTGCCACGGCGAAGGTGGCGCCGCCGGAAATGCCGGTGAAGATGCCTTCCTGCTGCGCCAGCGCCTTCGCCCATTTGATGCCTTCGGGGCCGGGGATCGGCACCACCTCGTCATAGTAGTGCTGGTCGATCGCCTCCTGCAGGACATTGGGGATGAAGTCCGGCGTCCAGCCCTGGATCGGGTGTGGCTCGAAAGCCGGATGGCTGGCGGCCGGAGCCCCACCGACGCCGCGCTCCTGGGCCTTGCCGCTGCCGATCAGCTGCGCGTTCGCCGGCTCTGCGAGCACGATCCTGACTTCCGGCCGTTCCTGGCGCAACACGCGGCCAACGCCGGTCACCGTGCCGCCCGTGCCGTAGCCGGTGACCAGATAGTCCAGCCTTGAGCCGGCGAAATCGTTGATGATCTCGCGGCCCGTGGTGGCCTCATGGATGGCGGCGTTGGCTTCCGTCTCGAACTGGCGCGCCAGGAACCAGCCATTGGCCTCGGCGAGCTCCACCGCCTTCTTGTACATGCCGAAACCCTTCTGGGCGCGCGGCGTCAGCACAACCTTGGCGCCCAGCATGCGCATCAGCTTGCGGCGCTCGATGGAGAAGCTGTCGGCCATCGTCACCACCAGCGGATAGCCTTTCTGCGCGCAAACCATGGCAAGGCCGATGCCGGTGTTGCCGCTGGTCGCCTCCACGACCGTCTGGCCGGGCTTGAGCTTGCCGCTGCGCTCGCCTTCCTCGATGATGTTGAGCGCCAGCCGGTCCTTGACCGAGGCCGCCGGATTGAAGAACTCGGCCTTCACATAGATCGTCGCGTGACCCGGCCCGAGATTGTTGATGCGGATGACCGGCGTGTCGCCGACCGTGTCGAGAATGCTGTCGAACAGCCGGCCGCGCCCGGCCGTGGTCCTGATTTTCAACTGATGCAACATGGATCTTTCTCCTCGAAATCTCACATGCCGGTTACAGACCGGCGGATTGGGCGGCGCGGTTTCGACACCTTGCCGCGTTAGGTTGCTTGCCGACATTCGGCAAAGACCGGTTCCGGCTCGAGAACTCGTCGCCAGATGCGCCCTGTTGTGTTTGGTGATAGAACATGGACCAACCAGTCAGCGTGGGAGCGAGCGTGGAAACGGACGTGGAATCCGTTTGGTCGGCCCAGAAAAGCAAGGCAGCCCGCCTGTCGATCCGGCTGCTCGGCCCGCTCGCGATCATGCGCGACGATGTTCCCGTCGCGCTGCCATCGTCACGCAAGCTGCGCGCGCTGCTTGCCTATCTGGCGCTGGCGCCCCGCCCCGTCAGCCGCAGCCGTCTTTGCGAGCTTCTCTGGGACGTGCCCAACGATCCGCGCGGCGAGCTGCGCTGGTGCCTGAGCAAGCTGCGCGCAGCGCTGGACGAACCCGGCTTGCGCCGGATCGAGACCGAAGGCGACACCGTGGCGCTTCGCCTCGGCGATATGAGCGTCGATGCCGTCGAGGCCGCTGGCGCGGTGGCGGAAGGGATCGAGACGCTCGGCCTCGACCGTCTGCGGACGCTCGCGCAACTGTTCGCCGGCGACTTCCTCGATGGGCTGGAACTCGATCGCAGCCCGCATTTCGGCAGCTGGCTGACGGCGCAGCGCCGCCGTTTCAGCGCATGCCATGTCGCCGTCCTCGAGCACATCATCGGCCTTCTCCCGCCCGGAGCCGATGAGGCCGGCGCCTATATCGACAAATGGCTGGAGCTCGCGCCGTTCGATGGTCGCGCGCATGTGGCGCTGCTGGAAAATCTGGCGCGGCGCGGCCAGATCGGCGCCGGCGAGGAGCATCTAGCGACGGCGGCGGAGCTGTTCCACTCGGAAGAGCTGGATTTCACGCCGTTGCGCGAAGCCTGGCAGGAGATAAGGGCCCGAAACGTCGGCGCAACGCCATGCGCCCGATCCGGGCCGCCCTTCCCGGCCCCGGACCTGCCGGTCGCCGCGATCGAATCCGAGCCCGCGGCGACGCGCCGGGCTTCGCTCGCGGTGATGCCGTTTGCCGAGAGTGCCGGCACCGGCGGCTTCCGCGGCGGGCTTGCCGACGGCCTGACGCACGACATCATTACGCGGCTTGCCAAGCTTCGCGATTTCTTCGTCATCGCCCGCGGCTCGGTCTTCGCGCTCGCCGAAAAGAACATCGCGCCGGAAGACGCCGGACGTCGTCTGAATGTCGACTATGTCGCGACTGGCTCGGTGCGAGCTCTGCCGGGCCGATTCATCGTGTCGGTCGAGCTTGTCGAGGTCCGCACGGCAAGGATCGTCTGGGCCGATACCTTCGAGCACTCGCCCGACGACATCTTCATCGTCGTCGAGGATATCGGCAACAGCATCGTCTCTTCCATTGCCGCCGAGATCGCGACGGTGGAGCGCAACCGCGCCTTGCTGAAGGCGCCCAATTCGCTCAATGCCTGGGAAGCCTACCATCGCGGCCTCTGGCACATGTATCGCTTCACCCGCCAGGAAAACGAGCTGGCGCAGCATTTCTTCGGCGAAGCGTTGAAGCTGGACCCCACTTTCGCGCGCGCCTATGCCGGCATGTCCTTCACCCACTGGCAGAACGCTTTCCAGCGCTGGGGCGACCGCGATCGCGAGACCGCGCTTGCCTTCGAAAGCGCCGGCCAGAGCCTGCTGGTCGACGACCGCAACCCCGCCGCCCACTGGGCGATGGGCCGCGCGCTGTGGCTGCGCGGCGAGCAGGACGGCGCGCTGCTGGAACTGGCGAGCGCCGTCGACCTCAGCCCCAATTTCGCGCTCGGCCATTATGCGCTGTCTTTCGTCCATTCGCAGTCGGGCGACCCCCAGTCTGCGATCGGCTCGTCCGACCATTCGCGCCATCTCAGCCCCTTCGATCCGCTGTTGTTCGGCATGATGGGCGCGCGCGCCATGGCGCACGCCAGGCTGGGCGAATTCGAATCGGCGGCCGAATGGGCGCTGAAGGCGGCCGCGAGGCCCAACGCCCATGTCATCATCCTGGCGATCGCCGCCCATTGCCTGGCGCTGGCCGACCGGCAGGACGAGGCGCGGACCTTCGCCGCCACGATCCGCAGCACCTTGCCGAACTATCGCGCCGACGATTTCATCGCCACCTTCCGCTTCGACCGGGATGGGGAGGCTCTGTTCCGCAACGGCGCCAAGCTGATCGGACTGAATTGAATCCGGTCGGTTGCTAGGGCAATTCCAGGAAAAGTGTGAGCGGTTTTCCGTCCGGAATTGCGTAAAAACAAAGGGATAGAGCGGATCGCCGTTTCCGTGAAACGGTGAAACGCTCTAGTGGGATAGCGGCCCGCTCGCCTTCCGCCAGGCGTCGATGCCGCCCTGGATGTGGCGAGCGCTGGAAATCCCGACATCCTGGGCCGCTTGCACTGCCATCGCAGAACGCTCGCCGAAGGCGCAGTAGAACAGCAGCTGCTTGGCTGTTGATTTGGCCAGCTCGTGCAGCATGCCGCCGGCCATGATGTTCTCCTGGAGCCGCGCATAGGGCAGATGGATGGCGCCGGGGATGACGCCGTGGCGCTCGCGTTCGGACTGCTCGCGCAGGTCGATCAGCGCCACGTCGGGCCGCCCGACAAGCGCCAGCGCCTGCTCGGCGCTGACCGCCCAGCCGCGGCTGGCGATGTCGTCCTGATGCAGCCCGACCCGCATGTTGGCGGGCACGGCCACATCCATCATCTTTGGGTTGGCCAGGTTCAGATTATTCATGATGTTCACATATTCGTCGACCGACTTCACCTGCAGGCGCGGATTGAAGGCCTTTTCCTCGCCGATCGTCGACACGGTCTCGCCCTTGTAGTCATGCGCCGGGAAGATCATCGTCTCGTCGGGCAGCTTGAGCAGGCGGCCGAAGATCGATTCATATTGCTGGCGCGGATCGCCGTTCTGGAAGTCGGTGCGGCCGGTGCCGCGGATGAGCAGCGTGTCGCCGGTGAAGACCCGGTCGGGCAGAACGAAGCTGTAGGAATCGTCGGTGTGGCCGGGGGTGTAGATGACGTCGAGCGCCAGCCCTTCGATGCCGAGCTTGTCGCCGTCCGCGAGCCGCATCGACACCACGTCGGCCTTGGTCTGCTCGCCCATGACGGTCACGCAATGCGTCCTGTCACGCAGCGCGCCGAGGCCGGTGATGTGGTCGGCATGAAGATGCGTGTCCACGGCCTTGACCAGCCTGAGATCGAGCTCGTTGACGAGTTGGAGATAGCGATCCACCTTCTCCAGCACCGGATCGATGATCAGCGCTTCGCCGCCGCGCCGGCTGGCCAGCAGATAGGAGTAGGTTCCCGAGACGGAATCGAAGAGCTGACGGAAGATCATCGTCGCAAACCCCGCTGCATTTTCACCGCCGGGCATCGCCTCGCGGTCGTAGCAATATTCTACTCCACCGGCGATCGGAATCGGAATGGATTTTCGAAAATATATTAGCCGGTAGATGGCCTTCCCCGCAGCCACGGGATGCCAGCCCTCAAATGCGGCGCGGGCTGGTCGATCAGAACCCTCAAAAAGCCTTGCTGAGGCGGGCCTGGCCTCGGACAGTGAAGGCGTTGTCGGTCCCGTAACCCGCCTCGAAGCCGGCATTGAGCGTCATGCCGGCGCCCACTTCCGCCGCGACGTCCGCGCCGGCAAAGCCGCGCAACACAAATTTCCTGCCGCCCGCGGGAAAAGAGACGTTCTGGCCGAGCAGCGTTGCCGAAACGTCATCGCTGTTTTGCGCGATCGCGTCGACCCCGGCGCGAAGCGTGGTTTGCCAGGTCTGGCTTGGCGCGTTGACGGGAGCGAGCGCCAGCGCGAGTTGGCCACGCGCCTCGAAGACGTTGACGTCACGCCGCGAGACCGCAAGATCGCCGTCCGAGCCGGTCTCCGTGTAGTCGTCGAAGAAGAGCCCAGCGTAGCGCAGCCGCACGCTGGGTATCAGCGTGCCGGCCGTCACCGGCAGCCGCATGCCGAGCGTGACCGAGGGGCTCAGGAAAACGCCGTTGAAATCGGCCCGCGCCGTTTCGATGCCGCCGAGCACCAGATTGTTCGCGACATGGCGGCGGCTGCGCTCCTGCAGCACGCCGGCGACGAACGCCGCTTCGGCGAAATGCGCAGCTGCGTCATAGCCGAGATAGCTGCCCACAAAAGCGCCGCGATGGACGATCTCCTGCGCGTCGTCGTCGACCTCGGTAGACCCGGCGGCGCCGCCGAGGAACAAGCCGCCGAGGAAGCCGTCGCCCGAGTGCCTTTCAGCGCCGGCGACCACACCGCCCAGCGCCTCGCTGAACCCGGCCGATGCGCCGGAACCACCCTGGGAGCGTATCCCGCCGAAAATGGAGATCCAGGCGTCCGGACCTTTCCGAAGCGCAGGCAAGCCGTCGTCTGGGGAAGCCATACGGGCCTCGGCGACACCGGCTATGCCGTCGATAAGGTCCGAGATCAGCGGCCCGCTGCTCGCAAACTCGGTGATGTCGACCACCGCCACGCTGTCGCCGCTGGTCACGAACGGCCTGCCGCCGGTAAAGATGGTTTGCGGCAGGCCGCTTCCTGAAAAACTCATGACGGCGTTGAGCCCAGGGCCGAAGGTGACGGTGTTGCCGCCACCGGAAAAGACGATCGGCCCCTGGATGGCCGTCCCGCCCAACAGGTTCAGCGTGGCGCCAGACGCGCCGAAATAGATCGCTACGCTCTGGTCACTGAAGACGTGACCGGAATTGGTGATGACGGAACTGCCGCCCTGGGCCGCAATGCCGACAGCGCCTAGACCCTCTACGATCACCGAACCGGAGTTGGTGATCGTGGCGTTGCCGAACAGCGCACTGATACCCGTCGAAGCCGTCCCGAAGACATCGACCGTGCCGCTGTTGGCGATGGTGATGTCATTGCCGCTGGCGCCGATGCCGACCGAAGCCAGGCCCGACACAATGATCGACCCGGAATTATCGAGTCGCAGCCCGTCGCTCTGCCACAGAATCCCTCCGGCCGCGGTCCCATAGGCCTCGATGGATCCGCTGTTGTCCACCGTCAGGTCCGGCCCATCGCCGATTATGCCTGCGGCAGCCGTGCCGGAAACGCCGATAAAGCCATGGTTATCCACCTGCCCGGCCGGAGCATCGCTGATGATCCCGTATGTGGCGGCGCCAAGCGCTTCGATCGTGCCGTTGTTCACGATCTGCGTATCGCCGCCTTCCGACAAAATGCCGATCGAGCCATCGCCGATCGCCAGGATGGCTCCGTTGTTAAGGATGGTCGCGTCGGGCCCTTGCGAATGCACATTGGCGGCGCCGCCGCCCAATGTTGCGATCAGCCCGTAATTGGCCAGCCGTTGACCCGAATTGAACATCCGCACGGCATCGACGCCGGCGCCGAATGTTTCGATCGCTCCGTTTGCTTCGACGAGGCCGGCATCACCAGCATTGCTCATCGTCTGCTGGCCGGCAATGACGCCATTGCCGATGACAAAATCTTGGGCGAACGCCGCGCCGCTTCCAAGCGAGACCCCGGCGACAATCGACAGCGCTATCGCGCCTGGAACCCCTGTGCGCGACGTCGGCATCACCCCTCTGGCGCATGGCCACGCAACAGATAGATTCTGCGCCCGAAGGAAGCGAAAGACAAGCCGCGGGCGAAACGCCCAGCCAGCGCGCTATACGCCTGCGAAGAAGCCTATCGCCGCAGCACGGCGCTGAGCACGTCGCGGATGCCGATCGCGCCGACGAAGCGCGAGCCTTCGTCGAACAGCGCCACCGGCGCCGTCTGCGAGCGATGCATGGCGAGCATCACCGTTTTCAGCGGAGTGCCGGGATTGGCCCAGAACACCTGGGCCCCTTCCTCCGGCTGGCGCTCGACATCGGCGCAGGAGACCCACACCGCCGGCTTGCCGTCGCGTTCGGCCGCCGCCACCAGGCCATGCTCGTCGATCTTGAAGCGCGTCGTCTTGCGCCTGTCGAGCCACACCCAGCCATTGTCGCCCTGCTCCAGGTCGCGGCGGTCGCGCATCACGTTCCACGCCGTCAGCACCGACAACGGGTTAACATTGGCGATGAAGTCGCGGACATAGTCGTTGGCGGGCCGCAGAACGATGTCTTCCGGCGCGCCGGTCTGCACGATGCGGCCGCCTTCCATGATCGTGATGTGGCTGCCGATCTTCAGCGCCTCCTCGAGGTCATGGCTGACGAAGATGATGGTCTTCTTGAGTTCCGCCTGAAGCTGCAGCAATTCGTCCTGCAGCTTGGTGCGGATCAGCGGGTCGAGCGCCGAGAACGGCTCGTCCATCAAGAGGATCGGCGCTTCGGTGGCGAAGGCGCGCGCCAGGCCGACGCGCTGCTGCATGCCGCCGGAAAGCTCATGGGCGTATTTCTTCGACCACTGGTCGAGATGGACGAGCTGCAATTGCTTCTGCACGCGCGCCTTGCGTTCCGCCTCCGGCACGCCGGCAAGCTCGAGGCCGAAGCCGACATTTTCCTCGACCGTGCGCCAGGGCAGCAGGCCGAACTGCTGGAACACCATGGCCACCTGCTTCTGCCGCAGCCGCCGCAAGGTCGCCTCGTCGCAGGTGACGACATCGACGATGCGGTCGCCGTCCTTGACCAGCACCTGGCCGCGCGACACGACGTTCAGGCGGTTGACGGCCCGAAGCAGCGTTGACTTGCCGGAGCCGGACAGACCCATCAGCACCGAGATCTCGCCTTCATGCACGGTGAGGCTGGCGCCGGCGCAACCCAGCACATTGCCGGTCTTCTCCAGGATCTCGGCGCGGGTGGCGCCCTGGTCGATCAGCGCCAGCGAACCGGCCTGGTCGGCGCCGAAGACGATGTCCACGTTCTTGAAATCAACCGCGACGGTCATTTCTTGCCTCCAACGCCGATGCGGGTCATGCGGTCTAGCACGATCGCGAGCACAACGATGGCAAGCCCCGCCTCAAGCCCGAGATCGATGCGGCGCGAGCCGAGCGCGCGGTTGATTTCCGTGCCGAGGCCGCCGGCGCCGATCAGGGCGGCGAACACCACCATCGACAGCGACAGCATGATCGATTGCGTGAGACCCGCCATGATGGTCGGCAGCGCCGATGGCAGCTCCACCTTCCACAGAAGCTGGCGCTTGGTGGCGCCGAAGGCCTCCCCCGCCTCGATGATCGCCTTGGGCACCGAGACCACGCCGAGATGGGTGAGCCTGACTGCCGTCGGGATGACGAAGATGATGGTGACGATGAGACCGGGCGCGTTGCCGAGGCCGAACAGCGTGAGCACCGGGATCAGGTAGACGAAGGTCGGCAGCGTCTGCATCAGGTCGAGCACCGGCAGCATGACGCGGTAGACCTTCGGCTTGTGCGCGGCCCAGATGCCGAGCGGCACACCGATCGCCATCGCCATGGCGGCGGCGGCAACGACCAGCACCAGCGTTTGCACCGTCTGTTTCCACAGGTTCTGGTTGATGATGAAGATCAGGCCGAGGAAGACGCCGATGGCGAGCGGCCGCGAACGCTGCAGCAGCCAGGCGACGATCGCGATGACCAGCGCCAGAAGCACCGGCGGCACCATCAGCAGGAGGTTCACCGCCCCGTCGAGGATGAAATTCAACCCGTTTGAAAAAGCCCGGAAGATGGTGTCGAAATTGTCGGTCAGGAAGCCGAAGAACGCCTTGCCCCACGGCCCGATGGGGATTTTGTAGTCGGTCAGGAATTTCGAAATCGGATCCATCTTTCCCCTCTCGGCTTCGCCGCGCTTGCCGCACGGTCATCCTCTCACGTCTCCAGGCATATGAAAAAGGGCAGCCTCTTCAAGGGCTGCCCTTTTCCGGAAATCATGCCGGTCCCAAGCGGCTCAGCTCCCGAGCGCGGTCTTGACGGCGGCAGCCGCGTCGCCGCCATCAAAGGTGGTGACGCCGGCAATCCACGGCGCAACGGCGTCGGGATGCTTCTTCAGCCAGTCTTTCGCCACCGTCTGGGCATCGCCGCCCTTCAGGATCGCGTCCATCATCTCGCCTTCCATGTCGAGATTGAACTTAAGGTTGGCGATGAACTTGCCGGCGTTCGGGCATTCGGTGGTGTAGCCCTTGCGCACGTTGGTGTAGACGGTGGCGGCGCCGAAGCCGCTGTCGCCCATGCCGTCGAGATAGGTGATCTTCATGGCGCCCATCACCGGGTGCGGCGTCCAGCCGAGGAAGGCGATCCACTCATTGTTCTTCATCGACTGCTCGGCCTGCGTCAGCATGCCTGCTTCCGACGACTCGACCAGTTCGAAGCCCTCCAGATTGTCCTTCGGGTTCTTGATCATGTCGAGGATGATGCGGTTGCCGTCATTGCCGGCCTCGATGCCGTAGATCTTACCGTTGAATTTGTCCTTGAACTTGCCGAGATCGGTCAGCGTCTTGACGCCGGCATCCGCGACATAGGTCGGCACGACGATGCCATAGCCGGCACCGGTCAGGTTGGTGCTGATCGTCTCGACCGAGCCGTCGGCGGTATAGTCCTTGATGTCGTTGGTCATCGACGGCATCCAGTTGCCGAGGAAGACATCGAGGTCCTTGTTCTTCAGCGACGCATAGGTCACCGGCACCGAAAGCTGGATCGTCTGCGGCTCGTAGCCAAGCGCGGTGAGCAGCACCGAGGCCAGCCCCGTCGTGGCCTGGATGTCGGTCCAGCCGACATCGGACAGGCGAACCGCCTTGCAGCTCGCCGGATCGCCGGCATAAGCGGCGGTCGTGGTCAGAAGCGCCGCAAGGCCGATGCCCGCAGCGATAGATTTCATACGCGACATGAACTTTCTCCCATTGCAATTACTAGGCGGTGCGAAGTCACGGTTCTTGCGCCCGCCTTGTTTCGTCAGCCAAACACCATTTTGAAGCCGTTTCAAGCGCTTCAACATCACGACGAACGGCGCGCGCTGGCCTTTACGCGACATGACAGGCTTTTGAACGACATCGGATTTTAGACGGTTGGGAGTTTTTGGTGGACGGAGCCTCGGCCCCCCTCCCCGGGCGCCGACATGTGAGCTTAGAAGGACGCATGGCCAAGCTTTACTTCCACTACGCGACGATGAATGCCGGCAAGACGACCATGCTCTTGCAGGCGTCCTACAACTATCGCGAACGCGGCATGTCGACGATGCTGTTCGTCGCCGGACATTATCGCAAGGGCGACAGCGGCTTGATCTCGTCGCGCATCGGTCTCGAATCCGAGGCCGAGATGTTCCGCGACGGCGACGATCTCTTCGCCAGGGTCGCCGAGCATCACGAACATACGACCGTGCATTGCGTGTTCGTCGACGAGGCTCAGTTCCTCGAGGAGGAGCAGGTCTGGCAGCTCGCGCGCATCGCCGATCGGCTGAACATCCCGGTCATGTGCTACGGCCTGCGCACCGATTTCCAGGGCAATCTGTTTTCCGGCTCGCGCGCGCTGCTCGCCATCGCCGACGACCTGCGCGAGGTGCGCACCATCTGCCGCTGCGGCCGCAAGGCCACGATGGTGGTCAGGCTCGGCTCCGACGGCAAGGTGGCGAAGCAGGGCCAGCAGGTCGCCATCGGCAAGGACGTCTATGTCTCGCTCTGCCGCCGCCATTGGGAAGAGGAAATGGGCAGGTCTGCTCCCGACGATTTAATTGGTTTTGTCAGCCCCTGAGGTTTAGGCGGCCGAGACACGCCGCATCGGAAACCGCCAGCCAAGCCGCACGCCGAGGGTTGCCAGCGCAATCAGCGCCATGCCCGCAGCCTGCGCCGGTCCGAGTGGGTGGCCGTACAAGGCCCAGTCGATGATGATGGCGACGACAGGATAGATGAAGGTGAGGATGCCGATCACTGGCGTCGTCAGGCGCGGAAAGGCGGAATTCATCAGCACATAGGCGATGCCGGTATGCAGGACCCCGATCCCGGCCAGCCAGCCCCACGACGCAGGCGCAATAGGATGGCCCATGTCGGCGAACGGGGCGAGCAACACGACCCCGACCAGCGTCTGGCAAAGCACGGTGATCTCCGCGCGCTGTTGTCCGAGGCCCTTGGCAAGGATCGTCGCCACCGCATAAAGCAGGGCAGCGCCCAGCGTCAGCGCGATGCCCAACGCCCATTTGGCGTCGGCATGGCCGTGTGTGACGACCAAGCCGCTGGCCAGCACCACGCCGAGAAACGCGCCAAGCATCCATAGGATCTGGTCGGGCGAAATGCGTTCCTTGAGGAAGACAACGCCGATCAGCACCACGAAGAACGGCTGGACATGGTAGACGATCGTCGTCGTCGCGATCGATGTCATGCCGAAGCCGGCAAAGAAGGCCGTCCAGCTCAGCACCATGCAAACGCCGCCAAGCGCGGCGAGCGCAAGCCGGGACGGGGACAGCGTCCGGTCCGGCAGGTAGCCGCGCAGCAGGCACCAGGCGGCCAGGAACAGCGAGCCGAACACGCATCGCCAGAAGACGACGGTGACGGGATGTTGTCCCGACTCCGTGACGAAGGCGCCGACCGTGCCGGCAATCACCATCGCCAGAGCGAGGCTCGCGGCGGGGAAGCGGGCGATCGATATGCCCCTCATCATCGGCTCTCCAACGGATCGAAGCTCATCTGGCCAGCCGAAACGATTTCAATCAAGCGAATAGATTTGTGAGTATCTATTCGATATGCTGATAGTGCCATGGCCGCTCCACTCGACCTCAACCTGCTGAAGACCTTCGTTGCCGTCGTCGAAAGCGGCAGCCTGTCCAATGCGGCGCCGCGCGTCGGCCGCAGCCAGTCGGCGGTCAGCATGCAGATGCAAAGGCTGGAAGACATGGTGGGCAACCAGCTTCTGGTGCGAGGCCCTAGAACGGTCACCCCCAATGCTGCCGGCGAGGATTTCCTCGTCTATGCGCGCCGGCTGCTGAAACTGTCCGACGAGGCATGGGCGAGCGTCACCCGGCCGAAGGAAACAGGCAGCGTGCGCCTCGGCGTGCCGGACGACTACGCCGCCTTCCTGCTGCCGCCTGTCCTGTCGCGCTTTGCCGAGGATCACCCGCTGGTCACCGTCGAACTCGTCTGCGAGCAGTCGACCGCGCTGGTGAAGACCCTGGCGGAGGGACGGCTAGACCTGGCGATCGTTACCCGCCTGCAGGATCAGCCCCTCGAGGTGGTCAGGCTGGAGCGCTTTGTCTGGGTCGCCTCGCCCAACCACGTCGCCTGGCAGACCGATCCGCTCCCTGTCGCCCTGTTCGAGCCTGGCTGCGCGGCGCGGATGAATGTGCTGCAGGCACTGGGCGGTGCCGACCGATCCTATCGCTGCACCTATTCCAGCGCCTCCCTGCTCGGATTGGTCGCGGTCGTCCAAGCCGGGCTGGCGGTCGCCGGCCTTGCCCAGCGAAGCGTACCGCCGTCGCTGCGCATCATCGGCGCCAATGAGGGGCTGCCGGCGTTGCCGGACCTGGAGATCGGCATACTGCGCAACCCTTTGTCGACGACACCGGCGGTCGATCGTCTGCATGATTTTCTGCGCCGCGACCTGGCGCAGCAGGCCTGAGCCGCGGAGACTGCCCGCAGCCCGGGGTGTGGCGTTTGTCAAGGCTTCGCCCTATAAGGCCGAGAGCCAGAACTCTCCGGGTCAGCCATGCTTCGAGCCATTTCGCCCGCCGCCCTTTTCCTGCTTGCCGGCGGGCTTGCCGCGCATGCCGGGGGCGATCCGGCGCTGGGCAAGAAGATCTTCAACCGGTGCATCGCCTGCCACGAGGCGGAGACGGACCGCGACAAGGTCGGCCCGCATCTGCTGGGCGTCGTCGGCCGCAAGGCTGGCTCGGCCGAGAGCTTTGCCGGCCATTATTCGCAAGCCATGAAGGATGCCGGCGCCGCCGGCCTGGTCTGGGACGAGGCCAACCTCGCCGAATATCTCAAGGCGCCCAGGCAGAAGGTTCCCGGCAACAGAATGGCCTTTGCCGGCCTGACCAGCGACGACGACATCGCCAACGTGATCGCCTATCTCAAGGCTGACCCCAAACCCTGATCGGAATTGGAAAGAAACTGGTATTGCCGCCGGCGCACGAGATTTACCGGCCCTGTGTCATCGCCTTGGCCCGTCCGTAAAAACAATAGCTTAAGGCATACAAGCTGAAGCTGTTCGACGGCGTCGCGCTTACTGGCCGCCATGCGCATGCTTGCCTTGTCTTTCAAGGACCTGACCAGTTCTTTTGTTTTGACGTCTCTCCTTGTCTTCCTTCTTTCAATCCCTTGAAGCCCCACATATATTCGCCGCCACGACATGGAAACGGATGCCGAAGCGGGAGGCCCCAATGGCGACATTGCAGAATTTCGATGCCGAAATTGCCAAGACCAAGCAGGTCGTGCAGGACATGCGCACCAAGATCGAGCAGTCCGGCACGGTGCTCGACACGCTTGCCCAGGCCGACAAGAAGATCGGCGACGCCAATTTCGACATTGAGAACGCCCGGATCGAGGACGTGCTCAAGCAGCAGAAGGTCATGGAAGGCAACATCGCCGACCTGATCATCGGGCTCGAGGACGCCACCAACGTTTTCGGCGCCGAGTTCGAGAGCATGAAGAGCTACACCGGCTGGGAAAACTTCGTCGGTGTCTTCTCCGAGCAGCGCAAGCAGCGCATGCGCACCGACCGCGTCCGCAACATGTCGCTGGCCGGCAATCTGCAGGAGCTTTTGGCGAAGTCGGATACCATCGTCGGCATCCTGAAGGCGCAGAAACAGATCCTCGACCAGCGCTACAAGACTTCCGAGACCAGCCTGTCGCAGGTAATCGAGCGCCGCAAGACGACCATGTCCAACCTCGAGGCCGTGCAGAAGCGCATCGAGGAATTGAACCCCCTGCTGCTCGACATCGAGAACAAGATCGCCGCCTCGACGACGCAGAAGGAGCGGACCGAGCTCGAGGGCGAGCGCTCGAAAATGGCGACCGAGTACAACGAAAAACAGGCCAAGGAGCAGGAACTGCTCGCCGAAAGCCAGACGCTGGAGCGCTATACCTCGATGTTCCAGACCTTCGTCGATTCGCTCAACAACCAGATCGCCGCGCAGTCGACGCTGATCAACAAGCTGACCATCGACACCGAGCAGCGCATCGTGCTGTACAAGGCGCTGGAAGATTCGCTGAAGACCGCCGCCCAGCAGGACGTCGCCCACAAGATCAACACGCTGGGTAGCCAGGTCGACAACACGGCCGAGGAGACGATGGCCGGCATCGGCGCCGCCTCGCAGAAGCATATCGGCGACCTGCTCGAGATGCATGAGAAGAACATGGTGGCTTCAGCCGACATCCAGCGCCGCAAGAAGCTTGCCGACGACGCCTTCGCGCGCCGCTTCGACGACGTGATGAAGAAGCACAACTCGGCAAACTACGTGCAGTCCTAAGCAGGTCCGCAAAAGTGTCCCACGGTTTTGCGGTCAGAACCTGCGAAAAACAAAGGAATCCAAGCAGATATTCGTTGGACACCCCACGAACATCCGCTTGGGCGGCGCCGCTGATCTCATCTCCTCGGCAGTCCCATGACACCTGAGAACGACGCGGCGGCCCGTTATTTCTCCGCCATCACGGCGGCGCTGGGCGGACTGGAAGTGTTCATGCGCGACGACCGCTCGCCGCTTTACCGGCACGGCATCGTCGCCAGGATCGTCGCGGAATATATCGCGCGGCTGGACAAATCCTTTGCCTGCTGGCGCAACCGGCTGGGCTTCATGGACACCTTCCGCATCTCGCGCGCCGACAGCGGATATCCCGTGTTCCAGAACCTGCTCGAATTGGAAAACGATCGCCAGCAGGCCGACGCCCGCCTGGCCAACATCCCGCAAGCCGGCGAGCTGCGCGAGGAGATGGCCGACTTCATCCTGCGCCACAAGGAGTTCCCCGAGGCGCTGCAGAAGTCGATGGCCGAGCGGCTCTATCTGGAGGACGTCAAGAGCGAGGCGACCTTCGGCCCGTTCACGCTGGCGCAGACGGCCAAGGTCTCGGTCAACCCGAAGACCATGCGGCCCTATTACCTCGTCCACTGGGCGACGTTCGACGGCAGCGCCAACCTGCCGCTGATCTACATGGTGACTGTAGAAGACTCCTCCGAAAGCATGGTGCGCCAGCTTGTCCACGACAGCACCGGCAAGCTGAACGAGCGCGTCGACATTCCCCTTCCCGTCGATGGCCTGCTCAACCCGGAGCTTGCGCACCGCTTCGACGACTTCACCGAGAAGAACTCGGCCTACACGCTCTCGCCGGCGACGATCGCCGTCAATCTCGACAAGGATTTCGAGCCGTTGCACCCCAAGCAGCTGCGGCGCGTGGTGCTCGGGCCCTTCTACTCGGCCGGCATTACCGACAACAATTCGACCGTGGCCGAGGTACTCTCCAAAGTGCGCAAGCCCGAGAATGCCTGGCTGCTCACCTGGACAATCCAGGAGGTCTTTTCCAAGAGCGAGAAGCCCGGCCGCAGGGGTCTTTTCTCCAGCGAGAAGACGACGCAGGAATTCTTCATCAACACCGACGACCTCGAAGCGGCGCGCCAGGGCGTGTCGAGCTACGAAAACCACGCACTAATCCCGCACGAGGCCTACCAGGCGCTCTATGCCGCGGGTGAAGCGCAGAAGATCTTTTCCGGCTACAAGGTCCACATCCTGTCCAACGGACAGGTCATCAGCGATGTATGAGATGCTTGCGCAGCCAGAGGCGCGGCGCGCGAGCGAGGTGCGAAAAATGACACCAGCAGGCAGAGTTTTCGCCAAGAAAAGAGAGCTTGACGCTTTAAGAAAGAAAATTCGCCTGGATGCTCTGGATAGCCTGGAGCACACGCAGCGGATAGACATCACCTATACGTCGAATGCTATCGAGGGCAACACGCTGACCGCGGGTGAGACCGCCCTGGTGCTTGAGAAGGGCATCACGATCAGCGGCAAGCCCCTCGAGGATCACCTCGAAGCGGTCGATCATGCGCGGGCTCTGAACTGGGTGCTGGAAATCGCATCTCAACGCGACGCGCCGATCGTCGAGGCGGATATCCGCAACCTGCATCATCTGGTCGTCGCGAAATCCAAGCCAGAGATTGCCGGCCGCTACGCCAATGTCGCCCGCTATGTGAACACCGACGCCGGCGTTCATAATTTCCCGACGCCGACGGAGATTCCGGCCCTTATGGAGAAATTTGGCCGCTGGCTGGCTGCGGCACGCAGCACACCGCAGACCGCCTTCGAGGCCCATCGGCGGCTTGTCGGCATCCACCCCTTCAACGACGGCAACGGCCGCCCGGCGCGACTGTTGATGAACCTTGTGCTGGCGCGCGCCGGCTATCCGCCGGTGGCGATCCGCCCCGAAGATCGCCCTGCCTACATCGCCGCGCTTGAAACCGACCAGCGCCGCGGCGGTCATGCCGCCTTCGACAGACTGCTTTTCGAAAGGCTGGACCAGACGCTGGACCTCTATCTCGATGCCGCCCATCAGGCTCACGATGCGTCCGCCGGCGACGGCACGATAATTCCGATGAGGAGCTGACGATGGACACCGGCCTGACCACGATCTCGGAAGCCGCAATCGAGAAGCACCGCACTGTCGCGCAGAGTTTCATCACCCGCATCGTCGTGCTGGAGGACCCGTCGCGCGAATCCGGCACCGCGCTTGCCGGCACCAACCGCCGCTTCGTCTCGACCGTGTCGGTCGGTTCGGTGCGCCGCACGCGCGAGGTCGAGCTGACGAAGACGGTTGCAGCGATCCATCCCGACGACCAGTTGATGAGCATCCCGCAGCACACGCTGCTCTACCGCGCCCGCCGTGGCCTCGCGATCGCGCTCGCCATTTCCGATGTCTTCGCCGAAGGCTCGGACCTGGAAAGCCTGCAGGCCAAGAATGCCCGTGCGCCGCTGGAGGGCGACGAGGCGTCGACCTTCAAGAAGCTTCTGTCGGCTTCGGCTTACGTCTCCGCTTTCAGCTTTGCCTCCTATCTTTTCCAGCTGATCGACAGCGACGGCGAGGCGCCGAACGATACCGCCGAGCCCGACTTCCTGTTCGACACGCCGCAGGACGCGGTGAAGTCGATCGTGGCCGGCCTCGACAAGGCGATCGCCGGCTCGAAGGACGATGCGGACCTGACGACGCGTGCTCGCGCCTTCGCCCGGGTCGCCATCGACGGGCTCTTGGCGCGCAAAGGCCGTTTCGACGGCATCGGCCCGTTCGAGAATGCCCATATCCGCATCGACGTGGACGACTTCACCCTCGACGGCTTCGACGTCGCGCCCGGCAAGCGTTCCAAGCCGCTGGTCATGACCTTCAAGAAGCCGGAAGAAGTCGTCGGCAACCACATCGCCAAATTCCAGTCGGTCAGGCTGGCCAAGATGCTGATGGCCTATGATTTCGAGCGCGAGCTCAACCCCTTCGTCGAGCTCGGCGGCTTCCTGTTCACCTTCATCGGCGACGGCGCGCCGGGCACCGGCAAGACGACGCTGATCC
Organism: Mesorhizobium sp. M2A.F.Ca.ET.042.01.1.1; assembly: GCF_003997405.1. Classification (NCBI taxonomy): domain Bacteria; kingdom Pseudomonadati; phylum Pseudomonadota; class Alphaproteobacteria; order Hyphomicrobiales; family Phyllobacteriaceae; genus Mesorhizobium; species Mesorhizobium sp. M2A.F.Ca.ET.042.01.1.1. The sequence goes on along the minus strand of NZ_RZRX01000007.1, from coordinate 11,008 downwards.
AGATGATCGCCGGCCTCGTCAACGGCTATTGCCAGGTGGCCGGCTATCCCTTCGCCTATGAGAATTTCGGCGTCGACCAGATCTCGTCCTATCAGGGCAAGTCCGGCCAGAACTGCCGGCAATTCATCAATAACGTGCTCGATCCGCGCGTCATCGGCTTCGGCACCATCGACGATATCGACCAGGTTGCGGCGCGCCGCTCCGACGACCGTGCATCGGCCGGCCAGCAGGAAATCACCGGCGTCCTGATGGATGCCTTCGCCGGCGCCTCGACGGTCGTGCGCGGCAACTGCTCTTTCGGCATGTTCTCGAACTATCCCGAAAATGTCGACGACGCGCTGCGCCAGCGCGCCGGTGCCCGCTGGCTGGTCGACGGCCCGCAGACCCGCGACGACTATATCGACATCTTCGTTCTGCTCGCCGGCAAGAACCACAAGATCCCGCTGGGCGAGCACGAGCTCTATGCCGCGCAGGAGATCCAGCGCGCCGTGGCCGAGGCCTATGAGGAGCATGAGAAGCCGCAGGAAGACGGGCTGATGAAGGTCTATGAGCGCTACATGAAGGAAAACGGCGCGCCCAAGACCATGGCCGACATCGGCACCTATCTGCACATGATCAAGGACGCCGAACCGCGCTTCACCGGTCGCGCCATCAAGAACGTCACCGACGCGATCAAGATGCGGGCCATGGATATCGAGCTGCCGGACGACTGGTTCGAGAAGCCCGAAGCCTTCATGCACAAGAGCTACGACGACAAGAAGGCGATGATCGAGGAACTGCGCGGACCATTTTCGATGGACATGGTCATGCAGGAGATCAACCGCTACGCCGATTCCGAGTTCCGCTATTCCGACAAGTCGGATGATGCCGCGGTGGAGAAGCTCCTGCGCGACGCAAGGCTGCGTGAGCGCGCGGCGCGTGAAATGGAGGAGTTGAAGAAGAAGGGGGCGTGGAATGCGTGAAGCGCGCCGACGCCCCCTTCTCCCCTTGTGGGAGAAGGTGTCGCCGAAGGCGACGGATGAGGGGTGTTCCAGCGGAGTGAGACGCTGGCATTCCCTGGAACACCCCTCATCCGTCTCGGCGCTGTCGCGCCGATCCACCTTCTCCCACAAGGGGAGGAGGAAAGGCTGCGCCGCCCCTCATCCGCCCTTCGGGCACCTTCTCCCCGTGAACGGGGAGAAGGGAAAGTGAAGAAGAAACCCGATCTCCTGCGCGACAACGAGCTGATCTACGGCAGGCTGCTCGCCATCGACGAGCCGCATCTCATCCAGCGCTACAACAAGGCGCTTGTCGCCTTCGGCCTCGAGCCGACCAGGCTGAAGAGCTTCCAGATCGACCGCACCGGCTTCTCGCCCGAGATCGCCGAGGAATGCGGCGACTTCGACTATCTCGATCCCAACGAGGTCAACCGCCGCTTCATCATCCTGACGCCGTCGCAGATCGACCTGCCCGTGGTGCACACCGCCTTCTCCAACACCTCGCAGCTGATGTTCGAGTTCATGTCGAAGAACCAGCGCGCCATCGACGCGCTGACCATCAAGGACGTGATCTACGGCGAGATCGAGGACTCGGTCCCCAAGGTCAACGACATCGAGGACCTTTTGTCGATCAACCAGGTCGAGTTCAAGGTGCTGTCGGCCGAGGATGTGCTGGGCAAGGCGGCCGAGCTCGGCAAGCTGGTCGACCGGCTGAAGCAGGAACCCGACGCCTGGCGCGACAATGCCATGCTGCAGCGCATGGTCGATCTGGCCAAAATCTGCGGCGACATCCGCGAGAACGCGCTGGTCCCCGACCAGGTGATCTTCCGCCACAATGCCTACTGGACCAGCCATTTCGGCGGCCTGTACGTTTTCGTCGATCCCGACATGACGACGGTGATCTGCGATCCGGCCGCTCCCGGCTTCCGCCGCTCACGCCCCTGGCAGGTCAGCTACCTGTCGATCAACGACGCCGACAAGGTGTTCCGCTTCCTCGCCGCCACCGGCCGCCTCGACCTGCCGCGCGCCTCGTGGATCGAGGCCTCCGGCTATCTCGAGCACCGCGCCGAGATGGTCGTGCGCGTGCTGATCCGCGATGCCGAGCCCAACCGCAATTTGACCGATGTCGACAAGGTCTGGCTGCAAACCTGGATCCACGGCCATGCCGACCTGATCGCCCAGGACGGGAACTTTCCCTTCCTCAACGCCGCCAAGCGCGAGATCGCCCAACTCGGCCATCTCAAGATCGAGGACGTGCCGCCGCGCCAGCGCTTCCTGGTGGTGCGCGCCAAGCCCGAACATCCCGATGCCTGGCTGACCAACCAGCTGATCTCGGATTTCGTGCCGCAGGACTTCGTCTCGCGCTACGTCTTCAACAAGCCCGGCTTCTACAAGGACTATGAGAGCTACAGCGACGCCTGGCGAAGCCATGTTGTGGACGTTCTGAAAACCACATATTTGAAGGACAAGGCGGCGTTCCGAGCGCGCCTTTACGGCCTGATCGATTAGAAAAGTCTGGGCGGTTTTCCGCGCGGATTTGCGCCAAAACAAAGGGTTAGGGCAGATCGCCGTTTCCCTTGAAACGGTGAAATGCTTTAAGGGGGTGCCACAGCCATGCTCGACCCAATCGTGAACTTCTTCACCCAGATCTTCCAGTGGATCGGCCGCGGCATCGGCTTCGTCATCGGCGTTATCCTGTGGCCGTTCATGTGGGTCGGCCGCTGGTACGGGCAGCGCGGCTGGATCCTAAAGGCGGTGGTCGGGCTCGCCATTGTCGTGCTGATCGGCCTCTACGCCAATTTCTTCTACGCCACGCAGTGGTGGAACAATTTCAACCCGAACTATCCCGACACCTACACATTCGAGAAGCGCAACGTGTCGGCCGGCGAGCAGGTTTCCGCCGGCGCCGGCACCGACACGGCCAAGACCTGCGGCAACTCGGCGATCGCCCAGGTCGCCGCCGATCTGACGGACTTCAACGTCAACCAGAATGCCTGGATCTCGTCGATGATCCTCTACAAGCTCGGCCTGTTCGGCATCGATTGGGACAACACGCCCTGGATGGACAACAAGGCGTCCTTCCAGCGCGGCATCAACCAGGCGGTGAGGCGCACCGCGACCGAGCTTGCCGACAATCTCGGCCGCGTGCGCACCACCTCGCAGATCGACGCCGACCTGCAGGACGCGCGCGGCAATCTGCAGTTCGACGAGTACACTTGGTATTTCGGCCTGAACCCCTTCGGCCCCAAGACGCCGACGCCGAGCTATTATCGCGACGCTGTGCGCAAGCTGCGTTCCTTCAATGCTCGGCTCGCCACCTGCCAGGCGACGTTCGACGCACGCGCCGACAATCTCAAGCAATATATCGACCGCATCGCTTCGGATATCGGCTCGACTTCGGCGATCCTTAAGGAGCGCGCCGAAAACCACAACAACGGCTGGTTCGATACCCGCGCCGACGACCGCTTCTGGTTCGCCTATGGCCAGCTCTATGCCTATTACGGCCTTATGAAGGGCGCCCAGGCCGACTTCGAGGACGTGCTCAAGGAAAAGCACCTGCAGAGCCTGTGGGACACGATGGATTCGCAGTTCGTCTCGGCGCTGCGCATCCAGCCCTTCATCATCGCCAATGGCCGCGAGGATGGCTGGCTGTTGCCGACGCATCTGACGACGATGGGCTTCTACATCCTGCGCGTGCGCTCCAACATGGTCGAGATCAGCAACGTTCTGACCCAATAGCACCGTCTCGGGGCGACAGGGCGATGGCGGATTTGCGCCGTCGCCCCTGTCGCTTTTCGCGCATTAGGCGGCTGTTTTGAGACGGCGAAACCGCCCCCGCTCTGGCTTCTATACGGCGCAACGACCGGGCCCGAGACGGCTGCCTTGGAAGAGGCCCGGCGACAGGAACACTCTTTCTTAACAGGAAACATAGTTGCATGGAAGTTGACGCCGCGCCAGCGACAGGGTTAGAACATGACCTTGCGTCCGGGTGGCGTTTCGACCATGCACGAATGATCGAACCCCTCCCCTCCACCGCCTACTCCAGAGGAAAGCCGTCATGGCCGAAGTGAAGTCCGACATCGAGATCGCGCGCGCCGCCAAGAAGAAACCGATCCAGGAGATCGGCGCCAGAATCGGCATCCCGACCGAGCATCTGCTGCCCTATGGCCACGACAAGGCCAAAGTCTCGGCCGAGTTCATCAAGTCGGTGAAGGGCAACAAGGATGGCAAGCTGATCCTGGTCACCGCCATCAACCCGACGCCCGCCGGCGAAGGCAAGACGACCACCACGGTCGGCCTCGGCGACGGCCTCAACCGCATCGGCAAGAAGGCGATCATCTGCATCCGCGAGGCCTCGCTCGGTCCGAATTTCGGCGTCAAGGGCGGTGCCGCGGGCGGCGGCCTTGCCCAGGTGGTGCCGATGGAGGACATGAACCTCCACTTCACCGGCGACTTCCACGCCATCACCACCGCGCATAATCTGCTCTCGGCGCTGATCGACAACCACATCTACTGGGGCAACGAGCTCGGCATCGACACCCGCCGCGTCGCCTGGCGCCGCGTCATGGACATGAACGACCGCGCGCTGCGCGAGATTATCTGTTCGCTGGGCGGCGTCGCCAACGGCTACCCGCGTGAAGCCGGCTTCGACATCACCGTCGCCTCGGAAGTGATGGCGATCCTGTGCCTTGCCACCGACCTCAAGGACCTGGAAAAGCGCCTCGGCGACATCATTGTCGCCTATCGCCGCGACAAGTCGCCGGTCTATGCCCGCGACCTCAAGGCCGACGGCGCCATGGCGGTTCTGCTCAAGGACGCCATGCAGCCCAACCTGGTGCAGACGCTGGAGAACAACCCGGCCTTCGTGCATGGCGGCCCGTTCGCCAACATCGCGCATGGCTGCAACTCGGTCGTCGCCACCACGACCGCGCTGAAGCTCGCCGACTATGTCGTCACCGAAGCCGGCTTCGGCGCCGACCTCGGCGCGGAGAAGTTCTTCGACATCAAGTGCCGCAAGGCGGGGCTGAAGCCCTCGGCGGCTGTCATTGTCGCGACTGTGCGCGCCATGAAGATGAATGGCGGCATCAAGAAGGAAGACCTCGGCAAGGAAAACATCGAGGCGGTCAAGAAGGGTTGCCTCAATCTCGGCCGCCACATCGAGAACGTGAAGCAGTTCGGCGTGCCGGCGGTGGTGGCGATCAACCACTTCACCACCGACACCGAAGCCGAAATCCAGGCGATGAAGGACTTCGTCAAGGCGCAGGGCGCCGAGGCGATCCTGTGCAAGCACTGGGCGCAGGGCTCGGCCGGCATCGAGGACCTCGCCCGGAAGGTGGTCGAGATCGCCGAATCCGGTGCCTCGCAGTTCTCGCCGCTTTATCCGGACGAGATGCCGCTGTTCGAGAAGGTCAACACCATCGTCAAGCGCATCTATCGCGGTGACGAGGCGATCGCCGACAAGTCGATCCGCGACCAGCTGCATGCCTGGGAACAGGCCGGCTACGGCAATTTGCCGGTCTGCATGGCCAAGACCCAGTACTCCTTCTCGACCGACCCGAACCTGCGCGGCGCGCCGACCGGCCACACCGTGCCGGTGCGCGAGGTCAGGCTCTCGGCCGGCGCCGGCTTCGTCGTCATCATCTGCGGCGAGGTCATGACCATGCCCGGCCTGCCCAAGGCGCCGTCCTCGGAAAAGATCTTCCTCAATGAGCAGGGTCAGATCGAAGGCCTGTTCTAAGCACCCTTCAGGCAGGGAATGATCGGGGGCGTCGCTATTGCGGCGCCCTTTTTGCTTGCCAGACTTAGAGCAATTCCAGGAAAAGTGTGAGCGGTTTGAGCGGTTCGCCGTTTCCGTGAAACGGTGAAACGCTCTAGGCAGCGTTCCGCTTCAGCGCCCGCTGGTTCGATGCATATATCGTGTCGCGCTCCGGCAGCTTCCCGGTCTTCAGGCAATCGATCCATTCGGCGGTCTTCAGCACCGCGGCGAAGCGCGACTGCAGAACGACGCTTACCACCCGGTGGATGTCCTCTGCCGACGCGTATCCCGCGCTGTTGGCATAGGGCACCGAGCCGCTGGCATCCGAGAGGAACTCGACGGCGAAGCCCATATGCACCGCGTGGATTATGGTCGACAGATCGCAATTGTGGGTCATGTAGCCGGCGACCGCGATCGTATCGATTGCATTGGCGCGCAGCCAGGCCTCGAGATCCGTGCCGGTGAAGGCCGAAGGCAGCGTCTTCTCGACATAATGGTCGCGGCTGCGCCTGGCGATCTCTGGATGCAGTTCGCCGCCGTGACTGCCCTTGGCGAAGATCGGCGAGGTCTCGGGCGCCATCTGCTTGACGACGACGATCTTGATGCCGGCCGCCGCGGCCGCGTCCATGGCGCGCGCCACATTGGCGACGGTCTCGGCGAAGGGCGGATGCTGGATGGCGAGGTTGCCGCCATCATAGTCGTTCTGGACATCGACAACGACAAGCGCGCGGCGCGGCTGGGTGGCTGGTGCAGACATGGCGGTTTTCCTTTCGACCGGATTGATGGCGCAGAAGCTAGGCCGATGCTCCCGGTCGAGAAAGTGGCCCGATTGACATCGTTCGAAAGAATTGGGACATTCGCCAACCAACGCAAACGATGTCAGCCATGAAGAACCCGATCATCGCCGCTGTCGCTTTCGACGGCATCAGCCCGTTTCATCTCTCCGTGCCGTGCCTTGTATTCGGCGCCGATCGCACCAAGCTTGGACTGCCACGCTTTGACTTCCGCGTCTGCGCGATGGAGGAGGGACCTATCTATACCGACGCGGGGCTGAGCATCGTTGTGCCGCACGATCTTTCGGCGCTCGACGAGGCCGATATCGTCATCATGCCGAGCTGGAAGGACCTCGATGCCCCCCTGGCCGCGCCGTTCAAGGAGGCACTGCAAGGCGCGCATCGGCGCGGCGCGCTGATCGTGGGCCTGTGCCTCGGCACCTTCGCCATTGCCGGCGCCGGATTGCTGGCCGGGCGTAAGGCAACGACTCACTGGGCCTATGCCCATCAACTCCAGGCGCTTCATCCAGACATCGCGATCGACGCCGACGTGCTTTATGTCGACGAAGGCGACATCATCACTTCCGCCGGCGTCGCCGCCGGGCTTGACTGCTGCCTGCACATCGTTCGCGCCCGCTATGGCGCGGAGGCCGCGCTTCGGCTTGCTCGCCATGTCGTGCTCTCGCCGCACCGGCAGGGCGGCCAGGCGCAGTTCATCGAGCGCCCGCTTGCGCCGACGCCGAACGCCGACCGCTTCGCCAAGGCCCTCGATGACGTGCGGGCAACGCTCGGCGAGGCGCACAGTCTCGACAGCGTCTCCGACGCGGCCGGCCTTACCCGCCGCACCTTCACGCGCCGTTTCCAGAAAACCACCGGCACCAGTTTCGGCGACTGGCTCGCCGACCAGCGCGTCGCGCTGGCGCAGCGGCTTTTGGAGCAGACGGACAAGTCGATGGACATGGTGGCCTTCGAAGCCGGTTTCGGCAGCGCCACCTCGCTGCGCCAGCATTTTGCCGCTCGGCTGAAAACCTCGCCGATGCAATATCGGCGGGAGTTTTCCAAAACCGCAGGCGCGCTCAGCGCGGCGTGACGATCCGCGCGGGATTGCCGACGACGGTCGCATTGGCCGGCACGTCGCGCGTCACCACCGCGCCCGCGCCGACGATGACGCCCTCGCCTATGCTGACGCCGCCGAGGATGATGGCGCTGCCGCCGATCCAGGCGTTGTCACCGATCGTCACCGGTTTTGCGATCTCCAGCCCGGCCAACCGTCCAGTGGCTTCGCGGTGATGCTCGGCGCAGTAGATCTGCACATTGGGGCCGAGCAGCGTCCCCTTGCCGATGCGCACCGACGCCGTGTCGAGAATGGTGCAGCCGGCGTTTATGAACGTGCCGTCTCCGAGAAACAAATTGAAGCCATAGGCGCAATGGAACGGCGCCTCGATGCGAGCCCCCTCGCCCGCGCCGCCGAGCAGCGCCCGCAAGGCAGGCCCTATATTGCCCCGCTGCCTGGGCGGCAGGCTGTTGTGCTCGAACACCGCATCGCGCGCGGCGAAGCGCAAGTCCTCCAGTTCATCGTCGATGCAGGTGTACCATTCTCCCGCCGCCATCTTCATGCGCTCGCTTGCCGTCATGGCGACACCTCCAGATCTGCCTGCCGCAAAGCATAATCCATTGTCAGACAAAAGCCCGTGGCCAAACGCCCGGCCTATGCTAGCCTGCCTTCATGGAGCCGTGCGAGGTTCCGATTTTGAGGGGGTCGATCATGCTTTACCTGCTTGCACTGCTGATAGGTGTCGTTGCCGGCCTGCGCGCCATGACAGCGCCCGCCGCCGTCGCCTGGGGTTCTTATCTCGGCTGGCTGCCGGTCGCCGGCACCTGGGCCAGCTTCATGGGCCACTGGATCGCGGTCGGCATCTTCACCATCCTGGCGATCGTCGAATTGGTCACCGATCAGTTGCCGTCGACACCGAGCCGGAAGGTGCCGCAGCAATTCGGCGCCCGTATCGTCCTGGGCGCCTTCACCGGCGCGGTGATCGGCGCGACCGGCGGCGCCACCATCGGCGGGCTCATTGCCGGAGCCATCGGCGCAGTGATCGGCACGTTGGGCGGCGCCGAGGTGCGTGGCCGGTTGGCCGCCGCCTTCGGCAAGGATCCGCCCGCAGCCTTCATCGAGGACGCCATAGCAATCATTGGCGGCCTGCTGATCGTGGCGGCGGTCGCATGAGCGCCAAAGCCTTCGACGCCATCGTCATCGGCGCCGGTCAGGCCGGCACGCCGCTCGCCGGCCGGCTGAACGCGGCCGGCATGAGCGTGGCGCTGATCGAGCGCAAGCTCATCGGCGGCACCTGCGTCAACACCGGCTGCATCCCGACCAAGACGATGGTGGCGAGCGCCTATGCCGCCCACCTAGCCCGCCGCGCCGCCGATTATGGCGTGACGGTTTCCGGTCCCGTCGGCGTCGACTACAAGGCCATCAAGGCGCGCAAGGACAAGGTGTCGGGCGCTTCCCGCACGGGGCTTGAGACCTGGATCGCGGGCATGGAGAAGTGCACGCTCTATCGCGGCCACGCGCGCTTTGAATCGGCCGACACCGTACGTGTCGGCGACGAGCTGCTGACCGCGCCAAAGATCTTCCTCAACACCGGCGGCCGCGCCTCCGTGCCCGACCTGCCCGGCGTCCACGACATCCCCTATCTCACCAATTCCTCGATGATGGATCTCGATGTCCTGCCCAGCCATCTGATCGTCGTCGGCGGCAGCTATATCTCGCTCGAATTCGCGCAGATGTTCCGCCGCTTCGGCTCCGAGGTCACGGTGATCGAGAAGGCGCCGAGGCTGACCGGCCGCGAGGACGAGGACACGTCCGCGGCCATTCAGTCCATTCTCGAAAATGAAGGCATCATCGTCCATGTCGGCGCCGGCGACATCGCGTTCGCCAGGAAAGGCAACGAGATCGCCGTCACCTTCTCCGCCGATAAGCCGCCGGCGGTGGGCTCGCATGTGCTGCTGGCGCTCGGTCGCGTCCCCAACACCGATGACCTCGGTCTCGACAAGGCCGGCGTCGAAGTCGACCAGCGCGGCTTCATCGTCGTCGATGACCAGCTGCGCACCAGCGTGCCCGGCATCTGGGCAATGGGCGACTGCAACGGCAAAGGCGCCTTCACCCATACCTCCTACAATGACTTCGAGATCGTCGCCGCCAATCTGCTCGACAACGATCCGCGCAAGGTCACCGACCGCATCGAGGCCTACGCGCTCTATATCGATCCGCCGCTTGGGCGCTGCGGCATGACGGAAGCCGCGGTGAAGAAATCCGGCCGCCGCGCCCTGGTCGGCCAGCGGCCGATGACGCGTGTCGGCCGCGCGGTCGAAAAGGGCGAGACGCAGGGCTTCATGAAGATCCTGGCCGATGCCGACACCGGCGAGATCCTCGGCTGCGCCGTGCTCGGGCCAGGCGGCGACGAGGCGATCCACTGCGTGCTCGACCTCATGTACGCCAAGGCGCCGATCTCGACGCTGGCGCGCGCCATGCACATCCACCCCAATGTCTCGGAACTGCTGCCGACGATCGCCCAAGAGCTGAAGCCGCTGGACTAGCTCCCCGACACAGGGATTTTGAAAGGTTGCCGTTTGTCTTGGCGTATGATTTCCGTTCATTTGCGTGAAATCAGCGCAAACGCCGTGGATTGGCTGAAGCCGCTCTCCCAACCTCGTCATTCTATGGCGGAGCAAGGAGCGAAGCGACGCGGCGCAGACCATAGAATCCATTCCGTGACTTGGAAGCGCCGCGATCGTGCAGAATTTTGCTCCGTTGCACGCCTTGGCGAAGGTAACGGCATGGATTCCAGGGTCTACGCGACGGAGCTTCGCTCCTGTTCCGCCCTGGAATGACGATCGCGAAGGGCGTTTCGGCCAATCTCAAACGCATGCCGCCTGCCGACGCAACAGAGCCGACCGGTCAAGATCCCTGTGCAGTGCCAATAGCTCCCTCTCCGCAAAGCCGGTCTCGTCTTTCTGCATTGCTGCGTTGCAACAATGACGCTTGTGCGCCGGCCAGGTCCAAAGCCAGTCTCGATTTTGAACCGATTCAGACCGGACATCCGATGCCGCTGCCGATCCTAGCGCTTGCCATTGCCTCCTTCTGCATCGGCACCACCGAATTCGTCATCATGGGCCTGCTGCCGGAGGTCGCGGCCGACCTTGGGGTCTCGATCCCTTCGGCTGGCCTTCTGGTCACCGGCTATGCACTGGGCGTCGTCTTCGGCGCGCCGGTCGTCGCCATGGCAACGGCGCGCCTGCCGCGCAAGCCCGTGCTTGTCGGCCTCGCCACGCTCTTCGTCATCGGCAATCTCTTCTGCGCCATCGCTCCGAACTACTGGCTGTTGATGGCGGCACGTGTCTTCACCGCCTTCGGCCACGGCGCCTTCTTCGGCATCGGCTCCGTGGCTGCGGCAAGCCTCGTGCCGCGCAACAAGCGGGCGAGCGCCATCGCGCTGATG
>NZ_RZRX01000079.1:0-24508 GCF_003997405.1 Mesorhizobium sp. M2A.F.Ca.ET.042.01.1.1 | reverse complement strand
GTCGTAGCCCTTTTCCTTCAGCACCGCCGGGTCGACGCCCGCCATGCCCTTGGCATTGGCCTGGCCGTAGCCCCAGTCCTTGACCAGCACGTTGGCGACTTCCGGATCGTTGACGGCGTTGAGATAATCATAGGCCTTGTCGATGTTGCCGGGCGCGTCCTTGAACAACACGTAGCCGCATACCCAGGTCGAGATGCCCTCGTCGGTGTCCTTCCTGGACTTGATCGGCACGCCCGCGGCGGCCGACTGCACGGTGGCGTCGTTCCAGGCCCAGGCGAGGTCGACTTCGCCACCCGAAAGCAGCTGCACGATGTCGGTGGTGTCGGTCCAGTAGGAGCGGACATTCTTGTGCACCTGGCGCAGGAAATCGGATGCCTGCTTGAACTGGTCGTCCGTCATCTTGGTCCAATCTTTCAACCCGATGGCGAGGCTGGCCAGCGCATAGGCGTCGTCGACATTGTCCCCGATCGAGACACGGCCCTTGTATTTCGGATCGGCGAAGACCTTCAGCGACTGCACGTCCTTTTCGGCGATCTTGTCGGAATTGTAGGTGAGTTGGGTATCGCCCCAGTCCCACGGCATGAACCAGGCCTTGCCGTCGGGCGTGGTGGCGAGGTCCTTCATCGCCATGATGCCGGGATTGAGGTCCTTCCAGCCGGTGATCTTCGAGGTGTCGAGCGGCTGCAAGAGCCCGGCTTCGCGCCACTTCACCACGCTTTGCGAGCAGGGATGGCCGAGATCGGACTTGAAGCCGGAGCGGATCTTTTCGAACGCCTCGTCCTCGTCGCCGAAGAAGGCGAAGGTCGGCGAGTCGCCGTTCTTCTCGACATATTTGCCATGGAAGCTCGGATCCTCGTAGCCGGACCAGTCGAACACGATCAGGTCCTTGTCGGCGGCGACGGCGAACGCCGCCGCCGAAGCCGCGATCGCGCTCCCAAGCGCCAGGGTCAAAGTCAGGCGTCGGCTGAGTTTCTTCATGCTGTTCCATCCTCTTTTGGTTTGCCGGTCTTGTTTGGCCGGCTGTTGCTAACCCCGGTTTTTGCTAGCCTCAGTTTCTCGCTGGCCATAATGTTTCGGGAAGGCGGCGGCCAAAAACGCGTTCGCCGCCTGCAATGCCGTCTCACGCGTGGTGTCCTCCGTCCCCATCATCAGCCGCAGCCACAGGCCCTCGAGCATGGCGCTGAGCGCGAGCGCGATGGCCTGGGGGTCATAGCTGTATCCGCCGCTTTCCTTGAGCGTCGCGCAGAGATCGATGAAGACCTGCTGGTAATAGGCGTCGCGCGAGCTACTCAGCGCCTGGTAGGTCGGCCGCGACTTGGCCTCGCCCCAGAAGGCGAGCCAGGCGGCGAGCTTGCGCTTGTTGCAGATCGAGCGGTCGAAATCGGCCCACACCAGCTGCTGCAATTGTCTCGCCGGATCGTCGCCCGCCTTCTGGAGGGCGGTGCGCCAGTGTGCCGAATACTCGTCATACATGTGCTGCAGCGTGGCGATCAGCAGCTTTTCCTTGCTCTCGAAATGGAAGTTGACGATGCCCCGCGACAGGCCCGCGCCGTCGGCCACGTCGGCCATCGTCGTTTCGGCATAACCGCGCTTGGCGAGCGAATCGATCGTCGCCTCGATCAGCTGCGACCGGCGGACCTCTTTCGAGGCCTTGCGGCCGCGCTTTTCGGCATCGCCTTTGGGTGCCGATTGAGCCTCATTGTCGGTAGCCTCTGCGGTCTTCATATGAGTGACGGTCTCCAGCATCGCCGGCTATCCGACCGGCTTCCAACCGCGCAGATGAGTGGGGCGGTGCTCGCCACTGTCAAGCACCTTCTGCATCGCCTCCCAGGTCCTGATGTTCTTGTCGACATAGGCCGCGCCGACCGCTGCCGCGGCCCGCGCGTAGAGCGCCCCCTTGAGCCGCGAAAGCTCTTCGCGCGCGACCTCGCGGTACCATGGATTGCGGTCGCGGATGGTGATGTCGGTGAAGCCGGCGCGCCGCATCGCTTCGGCGTAGCGCGCCGGCGAGGCCATGGCGAAGGACAAGCCCTCCGCCTCGACATAGGCTTTCATCTCCGGCGACGGTTCGCCGTCATGTCCGATCATCCAGTTCGATGCCGCGAAGACCCCGCCCGGCTTCAGCACGCGGAAGATTTCAGCGAACAGCGCGTCCTTGTCCGGCACATGCAAAAGCGCGTCCTTGGAGAAGACGACGTCGAAGGAGGCGTCGGTGAAAGGCAGCGGCCCCGGCGGCGCCTGGACGAAGCTGACGCGGTCCTCGAGGCCCTGCCTTATCGCCCCTCGCCTTGCCGCCTCGATCACCGGCTTTTCGACGTCGAAGCCGGTGGCTCGAGCCGCTCCATGCTTTGCCACCAGATGCAGCGTGATGCCGCCGGCTCCGCAGCCGATATCGAGGATCGTCTTGCCCTGGAGCGAAACGCCTTCGACCACGCGATCGACCTCTTCGGGACCGCCCGGCGACAGGTAGCCCTCGCCCCACAACGCTTCGAGGAAACGGATGGCTGTGTCGTCATATTCCGGCTCGGCGTCAGCCGTTTCGATCATCGGATCTTCAACCCCAAATGCCGATGTGGATCAGTCCAGAATGCTGCCAAAGCCTAGCGCATCAACAGGAAAACGCAACATCATTTGTTGAACATTCATTCAAAATGGCTGGACAAAAAACCGTGAACCGTGCCAAATTCTGGCAATCGGGGAACAAAGGCACCGGGCAATTCGGGAAAAGCGTGAAGCGGTTTTCCGTCAGGAGTTGCGCAAAAACAAAAAGATAGGGCTACCGGATGGAGGTTCTGCGCACATGAAGGCCTGGGACGCGATCGTCATCGGCGGCGGACATAACGGACTGGTCAACGCCTGCTATCTGCAGCGCGCCGGCCTGGACGTGCTGGTGGTCGAGAAGAACGACTGGGTCGGTGGCGCGGCCACCAGCCGCGAGCTGACGCCGGGCTTCCTCTACTCCAACTGTTCCTATGTCTGCTCGCTGTTCCGACCCGAGATCATGCGTGACCTGGAGCTGCCGCGTTTCGGCCTGCAGGTGATCTCCTATGAAGGCGGCGCCGTGTTCACGCGCGATGGCGACTATCTTGCCAACTACCGCGACCACGATGGGCATCGCCGCGAGTTCGCCCGCTTCTCGAAGCGCGACGCCGAGGCCTATGATCGCTATTCGCGCGACGTCACGCGGCAGTGCCGCTTCATCCAGCCGCTCTTGATGCGCACCGCGCCCGACCCGACCAGCTTCAGGCCGCGCAACCTCGGCGAGCTGCTCTATCTCGGCAAGAAGTTCGCCGGCCTCTCGTCCGAGGAGATGGCGCTGACCCTGCGCTTCTGGACGATGTCGATCTCGGACTTCCTCGACGAGTATTTCGAGACCGAAGTCATCAAGGCGAATTTCGCGCTCTCCGGCATCATCGGCACGGCGCTCGGGCCCATGTCGCCGGGCACGGCTTACGTGCTGCTCCACCACTATATGGGCGAGGTCGACGGCTCGGTCGGCGCCTGGGGCTATGCGCGCGGCGGCATGGGCGCCGTCACCAGGGCGCTGGCCGCCTCCTTCAAGGCTTCCGGCGGCACCATCCGCACCGGCGCCGAGGTCGATCATGTGCTGATCAGGAACGGCAAGGCCAAGGGCGTGGTGCTCGCCGGCGGCGAGGAGATTTTTGGCAAGCTCGTCATCTCCAACGCCGACGTCAAGCGCACCTTCCTGAAACTGGTCGAGGAGAAGGAACTGCCCGAGATCTTCCTGCGCCGTGTCAGGAATTTCAAGATTCGCGGCTCGTCCGGCAAGGTCAACATCGCGCTGGATTCGCTGCCCGAGTTTCCGGCGCTGCCGAAGGACTCGCCGGTCTACCGCGCCGACATGCACTTCACCGATTCCATCGAGCGCATGGAGCGCGCCTATGACGACTGGAAGGCCGGGCGCTGGTCTGCCGACCCCTTCCTCGACATGATGATCCCGACCACGCTGGACCCGACCATGGCGCCGCCGGGAAAGCACTTCATGAGCTGCTTCGTCCAATACGCGCCGCCCAAGATAGACGGGCGCGACTGGACCGACGCCGACCGCGACGGCTTCGCCGAAAGCGTGATTTCCCAGATCGCGCAGTATTCGCCCGGCTTCCGCGATCGCATCGTCCATATGGAGGTGCGCACGCCGCGCGAGATCGAGGCCGAGGTCGGCCTCACCGAAGGCAATATTTTCCAGGGCGAGCTGACCTTCGACCAACTGCTCTTCAACCGCCCGATGCCGGGTTACGCGCAATACCGCTCGCCGGTCGGCGGGCTCTATATGTGCGGCTCCTCCACCCATCCGGGCGGCGGCGTCATGGGCGCGCCCGGACGCAACGCTGCCGCCGAGATCCTGCGCGATCTCGCCAAGCCGACCCTGCATATGAGCCCGGCCCATGACGTCATCTGAACTGAATTGGGACGCCATCGTCATCGGCGGCGGCCATAACGGCCTCGTCGCCGCTGGCACGCTGGCGAAATCCGGCCGCAAGGTGCTGCTGCTCGAAGCCGGCAAAGAGGTCGGCGGCGCCGCGCGCACCGAGGAGTTCGCGCCCGGCTTCCGCGTCTCCGCCGTCGCGCATCTGCTCAACCGTCTGCATCCCGACGTGGTGAAGACGCTGGAGCTGGAACGCCACGGGCTGACGGTCGAGCGCGGCGACTTCGTGCCGTCGGTGGCGCTGTCGAAGGACGGCCCGCTCACGCTGCACGGCGCCTATGGCGAGGTGCTGACGGGCGCCAGCCCTTCGGAGCAAGCCGCCTGGAAGCAACTGCGCGCGCAGCTGCTGCGCTATGCCGGCGTGCTGAAGCCTTTCCTGTCGCGCCGGCCGCCTGACCTCGGCAACATGTCGCTGGCCGAGATGACCGGTCTCGGCCAGACGGCGCTGGCGTTGAAGCGGCTCGGCAAGGAAGACATGCGCGATTTCCTGCGCGTGCTTCTGATGAATGTCTACGACCTGCTCGACGAGCAGCTTTCCGACGATCGGTTGAAGGGCCTGCTCGCCTTCGACGCCACGCTCGGCTCGCATCTGGGGCCACGTTCGCCGACCTCGCTGCTTGGCCTCTATTACAGGCTTGCCGGCGAGATCGGCGGCCTTGCCGGCGCGCAAGTCCAGCCGAAAGGCGGCATGGGCGCCGTCGTTGCCGCCATTCGCGCCGCGGCGGAGAAGGCCGGCGTCTCCATCCGTCAGGCTTCGCCGGTCGCCAGGGTGATCGTCGAGAAAGGTCGCGCCGTCGGTGTCGTCACGCAGAGCGGCGAGACGCTGCGCGCAAAGACCGTCGTCTCGGCCATCAATCCCGCAACCACGATCCTCGATCTGGTCGGGCCGCGCGAGGTCGACACCGGCTTCGTGCGCAAGGTCCGCAATATCCGCATGAAGGGCGACGCGGCGAAGCTCCATCTGGCGCTCGACCGGCCGCCGCAATTCGTCGGTGTCGACGCCGCCGGCCACAAGGGCCGCCTGGTCATCGCGCCCTCGCCCGACCATGTCGAGCGCGCCTTCAACCCGTCGAAATATGGCGCGTTCTCGCCCGAGCCAGTGATGGAGATCACGCTGCCCAGCCTCGTCGATCCATCGCTCGCCCCTTCAGGCGCCTGCGTGCTTTCGGCCGTGGTGCAGTATGCCCCATATGCGCTGAAAGAGGGCTGGACGGCCGGCAAGCCGCTACTCCTGAAAGCAATCATGGCACAGCTCGAAGTCTATGCCCCGGGGATCGGCGCCACGGTGCGCCACGCCGAACTTCTGACGCCCGCCGACATCGAGGCGCGTTACCGCATGCCCGGCGGCCATTGGCACCATGGCGAATTGCAGGCCGACCAGATGCTGATGTCGCGGCCGGTCTCCGGCTGGTCGGGCTATGACACGCCGCTCGAAGGCCTGTTCCTTGCCGGCGCCGGCTCGCATCCCGGCGGCGGCGTCTCCGGCGCACCCGGCCTCAACGCCGCGCGCCGCATCATAGCGATGAGGGCATGAGGATGAAATTCGTCGAAGTAGCGCTCTACGGCGAAGGAATGCCTTCATGAATCGTCATGCCACCATCGAGCCATCCACGGCTCGCCTCGCAGCCCAATCCCACTTCCGCACGCTGCGCCTCGGCACTCCGTTCCAGCCGCGCATCGACGCGCTGGCACTGAAGCAGGACTGGTACAATTGGGCCGGCTACCACGCCCCGCATTCCCTGTGGGACGAGGAGCTGGAATATTTCGCCATCCGCAGCCAGGCGGCGCTGTTCGACATCTCGCCGATGACCAAATACCGGATCGAGGGCCCGGACGCCGAGGCCTATCTCGACCGCGTCACGCTGCGCGACGTGACCAAACTGAAACCCGGCCGCGTCCACTACACCGCCTGGTGTGACGACGACGGCTTCGTGCTCGATGACGGGACGCTGTTCCGGCTCTCGCCGACGCGCTTCCGGCTCTGCTCGCAGGAGCGGCACCTGCCTTGGCTGCTCGACAGCGCTTTTCGATACGATGTGACTGTCGAGGACGAGACCGAGGCCGTCGCCGGACTGGCGCTGCAGGGCCCGACCTCCTTCGCCATCCTGCGCGACGCGGGCTTTGCCGGCATCGAGAGGCTGAAAATCTTCGACCTTGCCGAATTCGCGCATGACGGTGCTACCGTGACCATCTCACGCACCGGCTTCACCGGCGATCTCGGCTACGAATTGTTCGTGCCGACCGACAAGGCGCTGAGCCTTTGGGACCTGCTGATCGCGGCGGGCGAGCTGCGCGGCATCCGCGCCATCGGCTACACCGCGCTGAATCGCGCCAGGCTGGAAGCCGGGCTGATCGTCGCCAATGCCGACTTCACAGCTGCCGAGCACGCCATTCGCGCCGACCGCCTGCGCATGCCCGACGAGATCGGCCTCGGCTTCATGATCGATTCGGACAAGGGCCACTTCAACGGCCGCCGCGCCATACTCGAAGCGCGCTCGAAGAAGAGGCTGCGCCATGTGCTGGTTGGGCTGGAGATCGAAGGCAACATCCCGGCCGAGCACGCCATCGTTTACTACAGGAAGAGCCAGGAAGTCGGGGTGGTCAGCGCGGCGATGTGGTCGCCCATGGCCAAGCGCAACATCGCGCTAGCCTCCTTGCTGCGGCCCTATGGCGACACGATCGTCGACGATCTCTGGGTCGAGATCTACGCCATGCGCGAGCTGCAGTACCAGAAGCTGATGAAGAAGGCGAAGGTGGTGCCGCGGCCCTTCATCAAGCTCGACCGCCGCACCGCCAACCCGCCGGCGGACTGCTGACGATGGCAAGCGAAGCGGAGGACCTGGAGGCGGAAGCCGCCGAGCAGTGGCAGCTGGTCAACACGCCGCTCGGCGAGATGTGGTCCGGCCGCACTCGCTACGCGGCGGCGATGTATTTCTTCAAGCGCGGCGAAATGAACGCCGAGACGCTGGAGGTCTACCGCATCTGCGCCCGGCTCGATCACGAGGACCCTCTGCCGATCATCCGCGACCGCGGCGTCGGCAAGGACTGGCTGAAGCGGATGGGCCACCGCTGATGGCACCGCCAAGACCCTGTCGAGATTCAGGTCAGGCCGAGTCGAAAACAGTGGCTCTCGAGAACCGGAGCGGAGCGTACTTAAAGTACGTGAGCACCGGAAGCGCAGAGAGCCGCTGTTTGCAGGCCGGCATCACCTGAATATCGATAGGGTCTCACCCTATGGTTCGCTCCAGCACGCTCAACCAGTTCCGGTAAGCGATCTTCTCGATCAGCGCGCGTCCGAAACCGCGCGCCGCGAGCGCATCGATGAGCTTGGGCAGGCCGGCGACATCGCCGATCGGAGCCGGAATCATGGCGCCGTCGAAATCGGAGCCGAGGCCCACGCCATCCTCGCCCAGCGCCTGCAGCAGCGAATCGATGTGGCGCACCATGATGTCGATGCTGGTGTCGGCGTTCATGCGGCCATCCTCGCGCAGGAAGCCGGTCGCGAAGTTCAGGCCGACCATGCCGCCTGATTCGCGGATCGCGCCGAGCTGCCAGTCGGTCAGGTTGCGCGAATGGCCGCAGATCGCATGCACGTTGGAGTGGGTGGCGACCAGCGGCGCGTCGCTGAGCTCGGCCACGTCGCGAAAACCCTTCTCGTTGAGATGCGACAGGTCGATCATGATCCTGAGCTGGTTGCACGCCTTGACCAGCGCCTTGCCGGCATCGGTGAGGCCCGGCCCGGTATCGGGCGAGGATGGGAAGCGGAACGGCACGCCGTTGCCGAAGGCGTTCGGGCGGCTCCAGACGATGCCCAGCGAGCGCAGCCCGGCGGCGTGCAGCACGTCGAGCATGGCGAGCCCGGGATCGATCGCCTCGACGCCTTCGATATGGAAGATCGCCGCGATCGAGCCTTTCGCCACGGCCTCCCGCACATCGCCGGCGCTGCGGCAGACAGTCAGCGCGCCGGCCCGCTCCAGCCTGAACAGGATCGAAGCCATCCCTATGGTTGAGGTGATCGCCTCGGCCTGCGGCAGCTCGGGGGGCAAGGGCTCGTTGTCGCTCGGCGCCGGCGGCACGGCGCTGCGCTTCGACTTTTCGACAGGCGGCGGAAAGATCGCGAACATGCCGCCCGCAAAGCCGCCCTTTCTGGCGCGCGGCAGGTCGATATGGCCACCCGGCGTTCCCTCGATGAACAGCTTTTCGACATCGGCTTCCTTCGACTGGTAGAGTCGCAGCAGCGTGTCGTTGTGTCCGTCGAAAACGGGGATCAGATCGGTATCGGTCATCAGGGGAGCCATTCAAATCGGGGACGGGCGGGACGACAGGTTTCGTCCGAACGAACCGTCAACTTAGGCAAGATGGCCGGCCGGCGCAAATGCGAAGGCTTCCCCTTCTCCCCCTGTGGGAGAAGGTGTCGCCGAAAGGCGACGGATGAGGGGTGTTCCAGGGAATGCCGACGCCTCACTCCGCTGGAGCACCCCTCATCCGTCTCGGCGCTGCGCGCCGATCCACCTTCTCCCGCAAGGGGAGAAGGAGAAGGCGTTACCGCTTCAGCACATCCGCCCATTCCGGGTGGCGGCGGAACTGGGCGTTGGCGAAGGGGCAGAGCGGGATGATCTTCTTGCCGACGGCGCGCGCATCCTCCACGGCGCGGGTGACGAGCCGAAGCCCGGCGCCCTGGCCGCGAAAGACCTCCGGCACCTCTGTGTGGTCGATGATCAGCTGGTGCTCGCCGATCTTGGTGAAGGTCATCTCGGCCTCGGCGCCGCCAGGGCCGCGCAACACATAGCGCCCCTTGGAGCCGTGGTCTTCCAGTTCGATCTCGGGCAATTGGTCAGCCATTGTCCTTGCCTCCTCCGAGCATGATGCCGAAAAGTGTGAAGCGGTTTTCGGACGACATCATGCTCTATCTCTTTGGAGCCGGCGCGAGCGCGAACAGCTGCCGCGCCGCTTCGATTTCATTCGGCCGAACCTCATGCCCGCCGTCGTGCCATTCCACTGTGACATCGGCGCCGTCGGCTTGCAAATAGGCCTCGAGCCGCGACGTCAGGTTAGGCGGGCAGATCGGGTCGCGCCTGCCGGCCGTGAGCAGGATATGGCGGCCGGCAAGGCTGCCCTGCACCTTCGGCTCGAACGGGATCAGCGGATGCATGAGTGCCGAGGCATCGAACAGCGTTGGCTCGGCGAACACCACCGAAGCCAGGATGTTGGCGCCGTTGGAGTAGCCGAGGCCGAACACGGCCGATGGTTTTGCCGCCTCGACATGCGCCTTGACGAAGCCCGCCATTTTCGATGTCGCGCGCGCCAGGTCGTTCATGTCGTAGACGCCCTCGCCAGTGCGGCGGAAGAAGCGCGCGGCGCCATGCTCCGACACGTCGCCGCGCGGTGAGACGATCGTCGCCGAAGGTACGAGCTCGCGGCCGAAGCCAAGAAGCTGGTTCTCGTCCGCGCCGGTGCCGTGGAAGACAAAGAGCAGCGGGCTGCCCGGCGAACCGGGCAGCATCTTGTGGAGGTAAGCGTCCTTGCTCATGGCTTCAGCCTTCCAGCTTCTGCAGGTGCTCTTCGAGATAAGGCCGAAGATGCTGATGCTGCGTCGGCAGCTTCAGCGCCTCGCCAAGGTGCGCGGTGTCTTCGTCGCGGTCGAAGCCCGGTTCGTTGGTTGCCACCTCGAACAGCACGCCGCCCGGCGTGCGGAAATAGATCGCCCAGAAATAGTCGCGATCGATGACCGGCGTCACGCCATAACCCGTGTCGATCAGCGCCTTGCGCACCTCGAGCTGCTTGGCGCGATCCTCGACCGCGAAGGCGACATGGTGCACCGAGCCGGCGCCGAGATTGGCGAAGCCGGCGCCCGGCAGCGATTCGATGTCGACGACATCGGCGCCATTGCCGTTCTTGATCGCCAGCCGGCGGATATTGCCGGACTTGTCGACCTCCTCATAGCCCATGAACTTCAGGAGCTCCTCGGTGGCGCCGCCGTCCTTCAGCCGGAGCGAGACCGAGTGAAAGCCGCGGATCGCCTCGTCGCCGGGAACGCCGCCCTTGACCCAGGGAGCTCTGCTGTCGGCCTTGTCCTCGACAAGCGCGAAGCTGTCGTCGTCCGGGCCGGTGAAGGTAAGCCGCTTCTCGCCAAAACTTTCAGTGCGGGCGACATTGCCTACGCCCTCATCGGCGAAGCGCTTTTCCCAATAGGCGAGCGTGCCTTCCGGCACCGAGAACACGGTCGTGCCGACCTCGCCGACGCCGTGCCGGCCCTTGCCGATATCGGGGAACGGGAAATACGTCATCACCGAACCCGGCGTGCCGACCTCGTCGGCATAGTAGAGGTGATAGACGTCCGGCGCGTCGAAATTGACGGTTTTCTTCACCCGGCGCAGGCCGAGCTTTTTCGTGAAGAACTCATTGTTGCGGCGTGCGTCGCTCGCCATCGAGGTGACGTGATGCAGGCCTTGGATCTGATTGAGCATGGTTGTGCTCCTTCCCTTGTTCTTGCGCGGCCCTCGCCGCTGTCCACGCCAATATGAGGAGGGGCGGCTCTGCGGCAAAGCGGGCAAACACAGGATGGACTGTATCATAAACGTGAACGACCGTTCAAACTATGTTCACCAATCCATCACCAGCATCGGCTTGCAACCCAGGTGATTTCCGTTCCATCTGAGCGCTTCCACAAGGAGACGATCTTGGACAATCCGACGAGCCGCCCGAATGTTCTCCTCATCACTTGCGACCAATGGCGTGGCGATTGCCTCTCGGCCGCCGGCCATCCGGTGATGAAGACGCCAAATGCGGATGCGCTCGCAGCCGAGGGCGTGCTTTTCCGCCGCCACTATGGCGGGGCAGCGCCTTGTTCTCCGGCCCGCGCCTGTCTCTATACAGGCCTCTACCAGATGAACAATCGCGTCTGCCGCAACGGCACGCCGCTCGACGCGCGCCATGGCAACATCGCGCTGTCGGCGCGCGCGGCGGGCTACGGTCCAACCCTGTTCGGCTACACCGATGTCTCGCTCGACCCGCGCCAGCTTGCGGTGAGGGATCCGCGCCTGCGCAGTTATGAAGGCGTGCTGCCTGGCTTCACCGTCCGACAGGCTTTGCCCGAGCATCAGAAGCAGTGGCTGTCATGGCTGCGCGCGCAAGGCATAGACACCGGCTCCGGCAGCCCTGGCATCCATCGTCCGGCCGGAGGGCAGGCGGAATGCGACGTCACCAACGCGCCGCCGGTCTATTCAAAGGACCAGACGCCGAGCGCTTTCCTGGCCGGCGAATTCATCCGCTGGCTTGGCGAGCAGGACAAGGGCGCGCCATGGTTCGCGCACATCTCCTTCATCAGCCCGCACCCGCCTTTCATCGTGCCGGAGCCTTACAATACGATGTACGATCCGGCTGAAGGCCCGGCTTTCAAGCGGGCGGCAAATTGGCAAGCCGAAGCCGCAAGCCACCCCTATCTCGCCTATGATCTCGCCCTCCAGAAAAGAACGAAATTCGTTCCAGGCATGAAGGGCGGCGTGCCGGACTGGAGCGAGGAGAATTTCCGCCGCATCCGCGCGATCTATTACGGCATGATTTCGGAGGTCGATGCGCAGCTCGGCCGCATCTGGCAGGCGATCAAATCGGCCGGCGCCTGGGACGACACCATCGTCGTCCTTACATCCGACCATGCCGAGATGATGGGTGACCATTTCATGCTGGGCAAAGGCGGCTTCTTCGATGCCAGCTACCACATTCCGCTGATCGTCCGCGACCCGCGCCGAAGAGCCGCGGCCGGTTCATCCGTGGAGCATTTCACCGAAGCCGTCGATGTCTTTCCGACCTTGCTCGACCTGATTGGCGCCGCGCCGCAGCACCATCTCGACGGCTGCTCGCTCACGCCGTGGCTTGACGGCGGCCGGCCCGGAAACTGGCGCGACGCCGCGCATTGGGAGTTCGACTTCCGCACGATCGCGGCGGGCGAAGCCGAACGCCATTTCGGCATGGAGTCGCGCGACTGCAATCTCGCCGTCATCCGCTCGGCCGGCTTCAAATATGTCCATTTCGGTGGCGGCCTGCCGGCGCTTCTTTTCGACCTGTCGCAAGACCCGGGAGAACTGAACAACGTGGCGAACGACCCGGCCTATCTGCCGGTACGGCTGGAGTTCGCGGAGAAGATGCTTGCCTGGCGAGCCGCTCACCTCGACCAGTCGCTGGCATTGGCGGAACTGACGGAGGATGGCGTGGCTGGGTGCGTTGCCAAGGCAGTAGGGCAGTAAGTCGATAGGGCAGTATGGGAATCGCTCCCTACTGCCCTACTGCCCTATTCGCTTACTTCAGCATCATCCGCTGCTGGTCGCGATTGGCGGCATAACTGCTCTTGTCATAGGCTGTCTGCGCCTGCAGCTGTTCCTTGGTGAAGTTGGTGTAGAGATATTTCTTGCCGTTCTTGTCGGTCATGAATTTGAGCTTGTCCATGCCGACCGCCACCTCCTTGGCGCCGATGCCGAGGAAGCCGCCGACATCGACGACGACCGCGTCCGGCTTGTTTTCGGGCGTCAGCACGACGTCGCCGATGGACCCGATCTTTTCGTCGTTGGCGCCATAGACCGTCGTACCCTTCAGATCGTCGACCCTGATATTGCCCATGGGCATTTCCGTCAGCGTCGACTTGTCGATGGACGAGGTCTTGGTCTGATCGGTTGCGGCGGTGCCGTTGTCGGCGGGCTTGTTCTCGGCCGTGCTCTGGGCCGGCGGCGTCGCAGGCTTGGTCTCGGCCGTCGACTTGGCGGGCTCTGCCGGCTTGGCGCCCTTGTCGGAGGTCGTGTCCGAAGACACCACCGCGGGCGTGGTCGCCGCGGGAGCGTTGTTCGCGGCCGTGGTGTTGCCCGGCGCCGGATCATAGGCCTTGCGGTTGAAGTCGGGCTGCGCCTGCAGTTCCTCCTTGGTGGTCTCGGCCACCAGCCAGCGGTCGCCATTCTTCTCGGCCCATTTTGCCTTGGCGAAGTCATAGGTGACATTCTTCGTGCCGATGCCGAGGAAGCCGCCGACGCCGATCACCAGCGATTCGGCCTTGCCGTCCTTGGCAAGCACGATGTCCTTCACGTCGCCGATCTTCTGGGCGTCGTCCGCGGTGCCGTTGTACACTGACTCGCCCATGATGTTGGAGGCGAGGTTGCCCTCGGCCTTCTTTACCGGCTCGGCCGGCGCGGCCGCCGGAGCCTGTGCCGTCGTTGTGTTGTTGGCGGGCTGCGTGGCATCGGTCGACTGCGCCGGCGCCGGATCATAAGGCTTGCGGTCGAATGCCGGCAGGGCGTTCAGCTCATCCTTGGTCGACTTGGCGACCAGCCAGCGGTCGCCGTTCTTCTCGGCCCATTCCAGCTTCGCGTAGTCGAATGCGACGTCTTTCTTGCCGACGCCGAGAAAACCGCCGACCCCGATGATGGCGGACTTGGCCTTGCCGCTGGAATCGAAGACGACGTCATCGACCTTGCCGATGTTCTGGGCGTCGTCGCCGGTGCCATTGTAGACGGACTCGCCGATGATGTTGGACATCAGCGCGCCGTCGGCGCGCGGCACCGGAGCCGTGGTTCCGGCTGCCGGGGCTTGTGGGGCCGGAGCGGGCGTCGTCTGCGCAACGGCGCCGGTTGCGAGCAGTGTAGCGATCGCGGTGGTCGCAAAAAGAGTGCGGATCATGATGGTCTCTCCTCGTGCCTGATTTGTGCATGCTGCTCACGCGGCCAGCCTCTGAACGGCGGTCGGGAGCGGCAGTGTCGACAGGTTCACAACGTTGTGAGCGGGGTGTTGTTCCAACCACGACACGTTCACGAGCGTCTGGGTTGCCAAACCTGCGCTGGAACCTTTGCGGCCGCATCCTCGTTCCAGCCTGCGGCTGAGGGTCTGGCGGCTCAAGGCGGCCTGAAGGGAATACGGAGCGGGTATGCGGTTTGCTGCGGTGCTTAATCGGGACGGCGGCACGCTCCGCACCATCGACATGGAAGCTTTTTCCGGCCAGTTGCGTCAGACGCTTGAAGCTGCGGGACATTCGGTCGAGATCGACGTCGTTGCCGGCCGGGATGTCGCTGCCGCGCTGGAGAAGGCCATCGCCAGGCGCAACATCGACGTGATCCTTGCCGGTGGCGGCGACGGCACGATCTCGACCGCGGCCTCCCTTCTCATGAACAAGAAGAAGGCGCTGGCCATTTTACCTGCGGGGACGATGAACCTCTTCGCGCGCGGCCTGGGCATCCCGCAGACACTGGAGGCAGCGCTGCGGTCCTTTGCCGATGGCGAGGTGATCGCCGTCGACATGGCGAGCGCCAATGGCCAGCCTTTCGTGCATCAGTTCTCGATCGGCATGCATGCCAAGATGGTCCAGCTGCGCGAGAAAATGGATTTCGGCTCGCGCCTTGGAAAGATGCAGGCCTCCGTGCGCGCCGCCTGGGCGGCGATCAAGAATCCACCGGCGCTGAAAGTGAGCCTGAGCATCGGCAAGGCGGAGATCGTGACGCGCACGACCGGCATCGGCATCTCCAACAATCTGTTCGGCGAGGGCCACCTGCCCTATGCCGACAATCCGGCCGGCGGCGTGCTCGGCGTCTATGTCAGCGTCGCGCGCCGGCGTCACCATCTGGCAAAGCTGCTGCTGGACATGCTGCGCGGCCGGCTGCGCCGAAGCGCCCATGTCGAAGTTCATCAGGCCGGTAAGGTTGTCCTCAAAGTCCTTTCGCCCGCCAGGAAATTCAGCGCCGTCCTGGACGGCGAATTGATCAGGCTCGAGCGCGAAACCACGATCGAGATCCACCCCGGCGCGTTGAACGTGCTTGTACCGTCGAGCGGCGTCAGCGCAAAGGCAGCTTGAAGACGGCGCTGCTTCAGGGTTTTGCGGTCGATTGGCCCGGAGCGGCGCCCTGCTCGGTGCCAGGCGGCTGCGGCACATGCTGCTCGCCGGAAGCCGGCGATTTTATCAATTCCCCGTAAATCTCCACCGCACCCCACGCAATGAAGGCCAGCAACAGGCCGGCTACGAGAATCCTTAACGCGTGCCAACCCCAGCGTCCCTGGCGGGCTTTGTCTTCAGGAACGATCTTGGTCATGATTGGCCTCCATGTTGCGTGTCTGGCCAAGCGTTTCGGGCACGGCACGATCGGGTAACGAGCCCTTGCCGTGAAGGTTCCGAGCGGGAGATCATTGGACGAATGAAGCCCTGCGGCAGGCGTTCGAACCTCGCCAGCAAGCCAGCCGCGATAGTCATGCCCAAGCAGGCCGCCACGCTGGAGACCTCGACAGCCTAATGCAGGTCGTCTGGGCCTCGCTCTGGCGGCGACGGCCTGGTGTTCTCCCGATAGATGGCGTAGGCGACGACAGCCAGGGCGGGCGCCGCAATGGCTGCCAGCCCGCCCTTGCTCCTGGCAAGCGCCGGAAGCAGGGCAAGCGCGGCGGTAACACCCACCGCCGTCATGTCGGCCTGTCGCCGTCGCGCGCGGCGTTTGGCGCGCGCGCTGGCGGTCAGCTTGTGGATGACGATGATCAGCCCGGCAAGCACCAGGAACCCGATGCCGAAGCCCAGGCTGGTCGCCAGCGGCCCGTAGCGCGCCGCCAGCCAGATATAGGCGGCGCCGATGAGGAAGCCGACGCCGCAGAGGGCGAAGATGGCCGCAAGCCCATAAAGGATGGCCGTTATCCGCGCCCTTTGCAAAGCAGCCATGGCCTCGCCCGAGGCAAGGGCCGAGATCAGCGAGACAAGCGTCCCCATCTGAGGCTAGCGGCGGGAAAGAAGGGCGAAGAGGAAACCGACGCCCGCGGCGATCGCCAGCGACGTCACCGGCTTCTCACGGACCTTGGCGATCAGTTGTGCCTCAATGTCCTCGGCACTTCCCCGCATGCTCTCGAACGCGGCTTCACCTTGCGCGCGCAGCTGTTCGACGCCGTCCGCGGCCGCGCGTCGCGCGGCGCCGTAGCCGTGCTGGCCTGTCCTGGCGAGTTGCTCGGTGAGTTTCTGAATATCCGCCTTCAACTGCTCGATATCGGCTTCGAGATCGGCGGTGGTTGCTTGGTCCGTTGCGGATTTGCCTGCGGCGGTTGCCATTCTCTAACTCCTTGCGTTTGCGTTGGTTTCAACGCCCGTTCTGCACCATGGTTCCGGGCCTGGCCTCTCACAGCACCCTAGGGCGTGTCCAGATTCAGGTCAGGCCGGCCTCACCTGAATCTGAACACGCCCTAGATCAGCGGCCTGCGGTCCTCCCCTAGCCCTTCCCAGCGGGCCAGCTTCTTAAGCCCATCATAGTCGATCACTTCGCAGCCACCATCCCGCCACAGGACCAATTTGCGGTCCATCAGCTTGCGGATCGTCTTGTTGGTGTGAACAAGCGAGAGGCCAAGCGTGTCGGCGACGTGCTGTTGCGTGATCGGGATCTGCACCGGCGTCTTGCCGTTGAGGCCGGCGCCGCGAGCCCGACTGGCGATGAAGGCGATAAGATAGGCGGCGCGCTCGAGCGCGGTGCGACGGCCGATGCTGAGCAGGTTCTCGTCCAGCATTCGCTCCTCGCGCGAAGCGATCCAGGTTATGTCGTAGGCAAGGCCGGGGTGGTTGCGGTAGAGTTCCTGCAACTGCTCGCGTTCGAAGACGCAAAGCAGCATCGGCGACAGGGCTTCGACGGAATGCTGCATCTCGCCCATCAGGCTGCCCTGCAGGCCGATGAGGTCGCCGGGCATGGAAAAATTGAGGATCTGCCGCCGCCCGTCGGGCAACAGCTTGTAGCGGAACGCCCAGCCCGACAGCACCGTGTAGAGATGGGCGCTGTGGCTGCCTTCGACCAGGACCGTCGCCCCCTTGTCGACGGCAAGCTCACCGCGCTTGAAGGTGCTGATGAATGACAGTTCCTGCTTGTCGAACTCGCGGAATGCAGGCAGAGGCCGCAATGGGCACTTTTCGCAACGATATTGACGGCTGGCGATCGGACGTGCGCTTTGGGTGGACATTTCGACCCCTCTTCGAAATCCCTGCCCTTGCGGGCGCAGAAAAACGCCTGAGACCGGCAGGGGTTCCGCAGGCTTCCACGCCTGTGCTTTTAGCCATGTCTTTTTTAAATGACATGCCAACAAATTCCGCGCATCAGTGCGGTCCTGCCAGGAGAAACCGATAAGTGCCAGCACTGCTTGACGGACTGCGTATCCTCGTCCTGGAAGACGAGTTCCTGATCGCGATGGATGTCGAGCAGCTTTGCCGCGACCATGGCGCGGCGGAGGTGACGATCGCCCGGGAGATCGTCGAGATCGACGGGCAAGCGCTGTCCGCGCGATTCGACGCGGCGGTTGTCGACCTTATGCTCGGCGGCGTCTCGACCCTGGATTTCGCCGCCCGGCTGCGCAACGAGGGCGTGCCATTCGTATTCGCCTCCGGCTATTCGGATCCGGAGGAAATCCGGGGTTCGTTCCCCGACATCCGCCTGGTGACCAAGCCTTACTCGGGCGAGGATCTGATCGAAGCCGTGGCCATGGCCTGCGGCCGGGTCCCCTCGGCCTGACGCAGGGTTCGCCGATCCGCCCTACAGGCTGCCCGTTCACCTTCGCTACGGCTTGCGCGAACCGGGGATCCTTCCGCAGATACCGGATGCGCCAAGCGCCCCGATGACGATCAGCACGGCGCCGGCGGCTACCCCATAAGAAACATCGCCGACGCCGAGCAGCGCGAGCAGGGACAACGCGGCCAACGGCGTCGCATAGGCGATTGCCGAGATCAGCGCGGTATGGCCTGTCCTGGTCGCCCGATCCCAAAGCGCGTTGGAAAGCGTCAACGGAACGATCCCTATGGCTGCGATCGCCAGCAGCTGGGATGGGGAAAGGCTGATCGGCGCCTCGAAACCGTAGTGCAAGGCCAGCGCAAGCACCGCCAGAAGTCCCATTGACGGCCCGATGACGTCCTCGGCCTCCCGACCATCCGAGCGGACCGCGGCATAGATGGCGAAGGTAAGGCCGCTCAAGAATGCCAGGAACACGCCAAAAAGGTCGAAGCCGAGCGCGAAGCTGGGGCCGATCGCAACCACCGCGCCGACGAAGCCGAGGACAATGCTCCCCAGGCGCGACGGGCCGAGCCGTTCACGCCGCTTCCAGGCCATGATGAGCACCAGCATCACCGGCCACAGATAAGCGACGACATTCGCCTCCGCCGGCCCGATCTTGGGCATGGCGAAGAGATAAAGGACATTGTTGACGAGCAGGCCGACGCTGACCAGAAGGACCGTGCGGAACGGCGTGGCGACGAAGGAGGCGGTGCGCCCACGCATGGACGCCGTGAAAAGCGCGGCGACAAAGCCTACGGCCGCAGCCAGCCCAAAGACCAGGAACGGAGGCGCGGGGCTCGCCAGCGTGGCCAGTGTCGGCCATGTCGCCCAGAAAAGCACGGCCCCCACGGCAAGGGCGGCCGCCCTGGCTCGCGGACCGAGCGGCCGCAGCCCGTCCAAGGGCAGTTGGAGGCGGAAGACCGATGCTGCAGATACTGTTTCCATGCCGCCGAATAGAATAGAACTGCGGCCCGACCTGACAAGCAAGTCCTCGTGAACACCGAGCTCGGCCAGCCGATCACGCCCGCCGAAATGGCCGGTATCCACTTAGGGAAGCCAGGCGGCGCTCCGCGCCCCGAAAATCAGGCCGCGTTCGAGCCCGTCACTTGCGCCGAGATCGCGTCGGGTCCGAACTCGTCCTCGCCGGAAATCTTGAGGATCTCCTGCAGCCTGGTGCGCGCCCGGCTGACCCGGCTCTTGATCGTGCCGACCGCGCAGCCGCAGATTTCGGCGGCTTCCTCGTAGGAAAAGCCGGAAGCGCCGATCAGGATGATGGCTTCGCGCTGGTCCTCGGGCAGTTGCTCGAGCGCGCCGCGGAAATCCTTGAGGTCGAGCTGACCGTGCTGGGCCGGATGGACGGCAAGCCTGGCGGTCATGATGCCGTCGCTGTCCTGCACTTCGCGGCCGCGCTTGCGCATCTGCGAATAGAATTCGTTGCGCAGGATGGTGAACAGCCAGGCCTTGAGATTGGTGCCCGGCTGGAAACTCTCATGCTTGTCCCACGCCTTGACCAGCGTTTCCTGGACGAGGTCGTCGGCCCGGTCGGCGTTCTGCGTCAGCGACACGGCAAAAGCACGCAAGCTCGGGATCGCACCGAGCAGCTCGGTCTTGAAGCTCTGGGATACCGCCGCCATGCCTCAGTCCTTTTTCTGGGCAGGTTCGGTCTGTTCCAGCTGGCTGAGCAACTGAGCGAAACGGTCCGGCACATGATCCGAGACCAGCTCGTCGTAATATTGCTTGAGCTTGCGGGCAATTTCGGAGTTTGCTCCAAGCGGATTGCCATCCCCGTTCCGATGCCTGCTCTTGGCATCAGCCATCTGTTTTTTTGACATTTCTTTCATGTTAGCCCTAGTTTCCAGCACCGGAACCGCTCTTCGACTTCAAACCACAACGCAAGCGGAACCCTCGTCTGGTTGCCCAACCCGAGACCCCGAAACGCCGGCCTGCTAATTTAGTTCCATGGCCGGCGGAACTTTTTCCGGAAGCCGGCGTTGGTTTTCCAGGGGCTGGCAACAGCATGGCCTTGAACGTGCAACGTCATCTGAGGGAGACGTAAATAATGAGTTTGTCCGCAACCATCGCTCCGCATCTTCCGTTCCTGCGCCGCTTCTCGCGCGCGGTGTCCGGATCGCAGGAAAGCGGTGACGCGCTGGTCGCCGCGATGCTGGAAGCCATCATCGCCGACACCAATATCTTCCCCGAAGCCTCCAGCGACCGTATTGCGATATATAAGGTCTTTGCCAGGCTCTTCACCTCAGTTGCCATCCGCGTGCCGCAGGAGCAGGCCCAGACAGCCTGGGAGCAGCGGGCGGCCGCCAATCTGAACGCAATCGCGCCCTTGCCGAGGCAGGCTTTCCTTCTTGTCGCCGTGGAGGGTTTCAGCGAGGACGAGGCCGCGGAGATTCTCGACGTCGACGAGGACGAGTTCTCGGAGTTGCTTGCGCAGGCAAGCAGCGAGATTTCGCGACAGGTCGCGACCGATGTGCTGATCATCGAGGACGAGCCGCTGATTGCCATGGACATCGAGGAGATGGTCGAAAGCCTCGGCCACCGCGTCGTCGGTACGGCACGAACACATGCCGAGGCAGTGGCCATGTTCGGCAAGACGCGGCCGAAAATGGTGCTGGCCGACATACAGCTCGCCGACGGCAGCTCTGGCATCGAGGCCGTCAACGAGATCTTGTCGTCGACACCGGTACCGGTGATCTTCATCACCGCCTTCCCGGAACGCCTGCTGACCGGCGAACGCCCCGAGCCGGCCTTCCTGGTCACCAAGCCTTTCAATCCGGACATGGTCAAGGCTCTGATCAGCCAGGCCCTGTTCTTCGACCGGCAGGCCAAGGCCGCCGCCTAATCCCCTCCGAGTTCTGGACCGTTTTGAGCGTCATGCGAGGCCTTCGCGCCTCGCATGAGGCTCATCAGTTTGCGATCTGAAAAGGGTCTTCAAAGGGGATCGTCTTTTTCAGCAAATGGTGGAACAAACGGCACCGACCCACGTTCTTTTCCCGACATAACAAGGAGACGCATCATGCTGTACTGGGCGCTCGTATTTCTCGTAGTTGCGATCATCGCCGGCGCGCTTGGGTTCGGCGGCATCGCCGGCACGTCGGCGGGCATCGCGCAAATCCTGTTCTTCATCTTCCTCGCCTTCCTGGTGATTTCGCTCATCGCGGGCCTCTTCAGGAGAGCCTGACGCGACACTGGAAGCCGCACCCCTCAAACGGTTTCCAGCCACCGCCGGGCGGCGTCTCGAAAGAGCGCCGTCCGGCGGACCGTTTTGGATAGCCTGCGGCGTCGGAACCAGTTGCGGATTGAACCGTTCAAGGACCGAGTGCGGGGATGTTCCGATGCCTCCCGAGGATCCCACCAAGGACAGGACTGAAAGGCGTGACGGCGAGGTGATCGCGATGCATCCCGCCGAAAGCGGAATGCAGGTTGGGCGAGCCTTGCTTCATGCCCTGCACAATGCCGGAATCTCGGTTCTCTATCAGGATCGGCAGATGAAAACGGTCTGGGCCCGCAACATGAGCGCGCCCTGGGCGGCTGAAACCGCTGACGGCAAGGACCTGCTTTCCCCGGCGCAGGCCGAACGCATAAGCGCCGTCAAGCTCAAGGTGATCGAATCCGGCAACGCGGACCAACTCGAGCTCAGCATTCCAGGAAGCCAGGGCGTCCGTTGGTTCCAGCTTTGGATCGATGCCGACCGCGGCGACGCCGGCGAAGTCCTCGGCGTCGTCACCACCATGGTGGAAACGACGGAGCAGAAACGTCGCGAGCAGACGCTGAAGGCATTGCTGCGAGAAGTCAGTCACCGATCGAAAAACCTCCTGGCCATCATCCAGAGCATCGCCACACAGACAGGACGCTACACGGAAACGCTCGGTGAGTTCCTGGCGCGGTTTCGCGGCCGGCTGCAATCGCTCGCGTCCTCGCAGGATCTGGTCACATCCTCCAACTGGCGGGGAGCGGCGCTGCAGGAACTCGTATCCGGCCAGGTCGGCCGCTACAGCGCCGATCTGGCGCGGAGCCTGCGGTTCGCGGGCGACAATCCTTATCTCAATCCCAATGCCGCCCTGCATATCGGCTTGGCGATGCACGAATTGGCTGTGAACTCGGTGAGCTACGGCGCGCTGTCGCAAGCGGACGGCCATGTCGAAGTGAGCGCAAGGCTTGAACCCGAAAGCGGAAGCTCGCCCAGCCTTTTGCTGACCTGGACGGAGGCGGTCGGCGACGCGCCGCGCAATGAAAAGCGCTTCGGCAGCGTGGCGCTGGAGCGCGTCGTGCCGATGTCGCTGAACGGCTCCGCGACGCTCGAGATCGGCAAGGACCGTATGGAATACCGCCTCACCGTCCCGCATGGCAATTTCGAGACGGATTGATTGCGCCCTATGGCGCCAGGCTTCGCGGCGAAGCCCTTTAACCCCCTGTTCACCATAAAGTCCGATCCTGCATTGCGGCTGTCGATGCGCCGGAAACCCGCCCGTGCCTCCCCGTGCGCGACCTGGGAGAACGAAATGATGGTTGCCGATACGAACAAGCTGGAGCAGGCCGCCCGTGTCTCGATGAGCGGCTTCCAGGATGCCGAGCCGCAGCCGGCGCCGCGATCATCCCGTCTTTCGCTCCGCATTGGCGCGGTCGCGCTTCTCGCCGCCGTGGCCCTGACTGCCGCCTGGCAATTGTTCTGATTCCTGCATGCGGCTTGGACCGCGAGCATGTCGATCAAGGTTGCGTGGCGGCTTTGGGTAAACGGCATGCATCAGGAACAGGACTTAAACGCTTCGCCTGATTCCATTCGACACTACGCTTTGAACCCGGCCCCGGAACTTTCGCTCGCCGAGAATCGTTGTTTGCGGCGAGAGGTTTGGAGCCATGGAACACATTGCCGCACTGCTCTTCGTCGTCGGTTGCTCGAGCACAATGACCGATTGCCGCGAGCTCCAGGTGCCGGTCAGCGTCTTCGAGACCGAGCAGGCCTGTACAGCCGAACGGCCCTTCGCCCTTGGCGACCTGCAGGGCCAGGCCCCGCACATCGTCGGCAAGTGCCTTACCGTCGATCCGGCCCTGGAAGATGATTACGATCGGATCGCCTGGAACGTGCGGCCCGACGGCACATTGGTCGCGTCTTTGGAGGTTTCCGGCATGCTTGTCGCGTCGAACAGCGTGCGCCCCGAAAAAGACTATCTTAAACAACAGTAAGATCGGGCAGGCAAAGCCCGTTTTTTCATGCTAAATGGCGGCTGGCACTGCCGAAAAGTGAGGACAAAAGTGAGGAGCATTTCAATGCGGAAGATGATTATTGCCATGGTTGCCGTTGTCGCTGTCAGCGGCTGCACCACGACCGAGCAGGATGTCGTGGGCGGTGGCCTGATAGGCGCCGGCGTGGGTGGCCTGGTCGGCGGCGGCAAGGGTGCGCTGATCGGCGCGGCGGTCGGTGCCGGGTCGGGCCTCCTGGTTCGTAACCTGCGCAACGGCTATTGCCAGTACCGCGATCATCGCGGCCGGATCTACACGGCTCGCTGCAACTGATATCGGAAAGGGACCGGAGGCCGCTGGCCGGCCTCCGGTTTCCACCTGCTGATTTCCATTTTGGCCGCTCACTCCGCCAGCGGTATCCTGATTTCCACCTTCAATCCGTCGTCCCGATAGTCGCGCGCGATCGTGCCGCGCAATTCGCGTGTGACATTGAGGTCTATCAGCTTGGTGCCGAAGCCGGTCTTTGCCGGCGCCTCCAGTTTCTTCTGACCCGCTTCGCGCCAATTCAGGGTAAGCGTCCGCTCGCGGCCGCGCCCCTTCACGTTCCAGTCGACCTTGAGGGCGCCCACCGAATTGCCGGCCTCGCCATATTTCAGCGCGTTGGTGGCGAGTTCGTGGAAGGTCAGCCCCAGCGCCTGAGTCGTCGTCTCGTCGAGCAGCACTTGCGGCCCGGACAGCACACCTTCAGGGAGGTCTTTGCCGAATACCTGCCCGAGCTCGATACGCAGCAGGTCGCCGAGATCGGCCTTCTGCCACCGCGAGCGGGTGAGCATATCCTGCGACGCAGCCATGGCCTGGAGGCGCGCCGAGAACGATGCCGAGAACTCCTTGACGTCGGTGGCTTGCGAGGCCGTCTGCCGCGCGATCGCCAGCACACGGGTGATCGAATTCTTGATGCGGTGCTTCATCTCCTGCAGGATCAGGTCCTTCTCCAGCAGGCTCTTTTCCGTCGCCTCGTGCAGCGCCGATTTGGCGTCATAGGCACGCTCCTGATAGCGCGCCACCAGGGCGATGGCCCCCGCAAGCAGCAGGCCGAACAGCCCAAGCATCACCGGAATGGCGCGCGAGGACGGCGGCTCGAAGGCGCTTGTCGGCCTGAACAGCAACGTCCAGGGCCGACCGGCAACAACGACATCGCGGCGCGCCAGAAGCTTCGCCCCGATGCGCTCCGCCGGCGGCGCTTCCGACCGGAACAAAAGATTGCCGGCCTCGGGCTTGCCGTCATAGACCTCGACATTGACGGGCAGCAGCGGCGCGCGGCTGAGCGCGACCTGGAACAGGT
>NZ_RZRX01000078.1:0-24511 GCF_003997405.1 Mesorhizobium sp. M2A.F.Ca.ET.042.01.1.1 | reverse complement strand
GCGTGCCGGTTCGGGTCAGGACCGACGGCGCCTTGATGCCGAGGTTCTTCTTCTGCTTTTCGGCCGTCGCAAGCTCACCGGCATATTGCTCGATCTCTCGATCGCGCAGAACATTACGCTGCCCAACCTGCCGGCGCATGCCAGGCGTTCGCTGGTTTCGACCGGCGCCGAGCTTGCGACGGCCGAAAAGCAGAAGAAGAACCTCGGCATCAAGGCGCCGTCGGTCCTGACCCGAACCGGCACGCTGTCGGGCGGCAACCAGCAGAAGGTGGTTCTCGCCAAATGGCTGGCGATGAATCCCAAGGTGATGATCCTGGACGAGCCGACGCGCGGCATCGACATCGGCGCCAAGGCCGAGATCTACGGCCTGATGCGGGCGCTGGCCGATGCCGGCGTTGCCGTGCTGATGATCTCCAGCGACATGGAGGAGGTCATCGGCGTGTCGGACCGCATCGCGGTCATGCATGAGGGGCAGATTTCCGGCATCCTCGACAGGCAAGATTTCAGCCAGGAGAACGTGCTCTTGCTGGCGGTCGGCAAGAAGCCGAAACTGCTGCAAGCGGCGGGAGGAGTTGTATGAGCAAGAAAGATCTCGGCCTGCTGATCCTGATCCTGGTGGTCGGCGCGGTGGTGACGGCCATCAATCCGCGCTTCCTGTCGGCGATCAACCTTGCCAACACCTCCAACCTCGTCGCGCTGTTCGGCATCCTGTCGATCGGCCAGGCCTTCGTCATCATCACCGGCGGCATCGAATTGTCGGTCGGCTCGCTGATCGCGCTGCTCGGCACCTTGTTCATCGACTTCATCGCGGTGCGCGAATTGGACTGGCCGCTGGCCTTCGTGGTGATCATCGTGCTCGGCGCCGTCATCGGCTTCGTGCATGGCTGGCTGATCACAAGGCTGAAACTGCAGCCTTTCGTGGTGACGCTGTGCGGCCTCCTGATTTATCGCGGCGTGGCGCGTTTCTACACCGCCGACGGCACGGCGGGCTTCGCCTTCGGGCAGAATTTCCCGACGCTCGAATTCCTGACCGCGGGCCGCTCCTACGGCCTGCCGAACTCTTTCATCGCGCTGATCGTCATCGCCATCGTCATGTGGGTGGTGCTGCACCGCTCGGTGTTCGGCCGCTATCTCTACGCCATCGGCAAAAACGAGGAGGCGGCGAAATATTCCGGCATCCGCACCGGCCGGATCATCATCGCGGCCTATGTCATCTGCGGCGTGCTGACGGCGCTGTCGGCGATCTATTTCGCCATGTACACGCGCTCGATCTCACCGGCGAGCCACGGCCAGTTCTATGAGCTCTACGCCATCGCGGCCGCCGTGCTCGGCGGCTTCTCGCTGCGTGGCGGCGAGGGCTCGCTGGTCGGCGTAATCCTCGGCACGGTGCTGCTGCAGGAGCTGCAGAACCTCGTCAATCTGCTCGGCATCCCCTCGTCGCTCAATTTCGCGGTGATGGGCGGCGTCATCCTGATCGGCGTGCTGGTCGACCAGCAATGGGGCGTCTTCCGCGCCCGGCGCCGCATGATCGAGGCAACGCGCCAGAACGTTGCGGGCGCGCCGGCGGAGTAGTCCCGCTCTTCGGATAACGGCCTGATTGGATCGATGCTCGCCGTTGAGCCGCCGGGCACGTCCGGATTCACGGGCGAATTGCAACACCCGTGAACCGGAAAACAGCCCTTGTCGGCGAATCGGGGCTGGGTTAAGCAATTGGTATCTGAGGGTTCCAAGAACAAAAATGGGAGTAACTACCGTGACATCATCACGTTGGATCGCGCTCGCGGCGCTGGCGTTGACCTGCTCGACCCCGGCACTGGCCAAGGACTGGAAGACCGTCTCCGTCGCCATGGAGGGCTCCTACGCCCCCTGGAACCAGACCGACGCCAGCGGCAAGATCGTCGGCTTCGAGGTGGACATCCTCAACGACGTCTGCGCCCGCGCCAAGCTCGAGTGCAATATCGTGGCGCAGGATTGGGACGGCGTCATTCCCGGCCTTACCGCGGGCAAGTTCGACATCGTCATGGACGGCATGTCGATCACCGAGGAGCGCATGAAGACGATCGACTTCTCGATCCCCTACGCCTCGTCGCCGGTGGCCTTCCTGGCCGACAAGAACGGTCCGCTGGCCAACCTGTCCAACAAGGGCAAGATGATCGACCTCTCGAAGGACGACGCCGAATCCAAGGCGGCACTCGACACGCTGCGCAAGGAGCTCACCGGCAAAAATGTCGGCCTGCAGGTCTCGACCACCGAGGCGACCTTCGCCGACAAGTATCTCAAGGACGTCGCCAACGTCCATGAATACAAGACCACCGACGAGCACGACCTCGACCTGATGGCGGGCCGCATCGACGTGGCCTTCGCCGATACCACCTACTTCCTCGGCACGCTGGCCAAGCCCGACGCCAAGGACCTGGAATTCGTCGGGCCGCAATTCAAGGGAGGCCCGATCCTCGGGCCGGGCATCGGCGCCGCCTTCCGCAAGACCGACAAGGACCTGCAGGACATCTACAACAAGGCGCTGAAGGCCGCGCTCGACGACGGTTCGGTGTCGAAATACAGCCTGCAATGGTTTAAGATCGACATTACCAAGTAATGTCGCAAAGGGAGCAGCCAAGGCTGCTCCCTTTCTTGCATTGAGACAAGCAACCGTCGCCGGGAGGGAAGGCGTAGGTGGAGTTTCTCAACGATCTCAAGGATCAGGTGTCGACGGCCTATGAGCTGCTGGCCGCCGGCTGGGGCGTGCAACTGCTCTGGGGCATCGCCTGGACGCTCGCCGTCACCGTCGTTTCGATGCTGATTGGCGCTGCGCTGGGCTCGCTGGTGGCTGCGGCCAAGCTCTCGCATCGCGGCGGGCTGAGATTTATCGGCGAAAGCTACACCACCGTTTTCCGCGGCGAACCTGAACTCCTGATCATCTACCTGTTCTACTATGGCGGCACGCAGGTCCTGACCGGCGTGGCTCGCTCGACCGGATCGATCGGCTCGACCGACATCCTGAACATGCCGAGCTTCCTCGGCGGCGTGCTTGCGGTCGGCATCATTTCCGGCGCCTACCAGGCCGAGGTTTTTCGCGGCTCGTTCCTGGCGATCCATCGCGGCGAGCTGGAAGCGGCCCGCGCCTACGGCATGTCGGCCTGGCTGCGGTTTCGCCTCGTGATCGTACCCCAGGTGCTGCGCCTCGCCGTGCCGGGGCTGGGCAATGTCTGGCAATTGACCATCAAGGATTCGGCGCTTATCTCCGTCACCGGCGTTGCGGAGCTGATGCTCACCGCGAACAAGGCCGCGCGTTCGACGCATCATTCGCTGCTTTTCTACACGGTCGCAGGCATCCTTTATTTGGTGATGACCTCGATCTCGACGCCGATCTTCGAAAAGGCCGAGCGTTACACCTCGCGCAGTTTCACGCGGCCGAAGTGAGGTGGCGGTGGATCTCGACTTCTACCTTTCGACCATGTGGAGCGTGCTGAAGGCGCTGCCGCTGACGCTCGAGATCTGGTTCTTCGGCATCGCCTTCGGGCTGATCATCGCCACCGGCCTGACCTGGCTGCGGGGTTCCGGCTACAGATTGGGTGAATATTTCACCCGCGCCTATGTCTTCATCTTCCGCGGCTCGCCGCTCCTGGTGCAGCTCTATCTGATCTATTTCGGCCTCTCCCAGTTCGACTTCGTCCGCCACAGCCCGATCCTGTGGCCGATCCTGCGCGATCCGATGTATTGCACGATCGTCGCCATGGCCTTGAACACGGCCGCCTATGAGAGCGAAATTTTCCGCGGTGCGCTGCGGGCGGTGCCGGTCGGCCAGATCGAGGCGGCCAAGGCGTTCGGCATGTCGGCCTTCACCCGCTTCCGCCTTGTCACGCTGCCGATCGCGCTGCGGCTGGCGTTGCCGGCCTATTCGACCGAGATCATCCTGATGACCAAGGCGACCGCTCTCGCCTCGGTGGTCACGATCATGGAGATGATGGGAACAGCGCAGAAGATCCAGCACGACACGTTCCGGCCGATCGAGGTGCTGACCTGCGCCGGCGTGATCTATCTGCTGCTCAACCTGTCGATCGCCCGGCTGTTTGCCTGGGTCGAATACCGGCTGTCGCCGCATCTGCGGCCGCCGCCCGAGCAGAGCCAGCAAATCAGACCCGTACCGGAGGTGTTGTGATGTCGGCAAATGTCGCCGCTGCCGCGAAAGCAGCACCGTCCTCCGGCGAGACGCCCGCCATCAGCGTCAAGGACCTGCGCAAATGCTTCGGCGATCATGAGGTGCTCAAGGGCATTTCGCTGGAAGCCCACAAGGGCGACGTGATTTCCATCCTCGGCTCCTCCGGGTCCGGCAAGAGCACGATGCTGCGCTGCATCAACCTCCTGGAGACCCCTGACTCCGGTGAGGTGCGGGTCGACGGCGAGCTGATCAAGATGAAGCGAAGCCGCGACGGCCATCAGATGCCGGCCGACATCCGCCAGGTGGAACGGATTCGCGCCAACCTCGCCATGGTTTTCCAGAGCTTCAATCTCTGGTCGCACATGACCGTGCTGGAAAACCTCGTCGCCGCACCGACGCATGTTTTGAAGCGGCCGCGCGCGGAATGCCTGGAGCAGGCCGAGGCCTTGCTGAAGCGCGTCGGCATATGGGAGCGCCGCAACTACTATCCGCCGCATATGTCGGGCGGCCAGCAGCAGCGCGCCGCGATCGCCCGCGCCCTGGCGATGAACCCCAAGGTGATGCTGTTCGACGAGCCGACATCGGCGCTCGATCCGGAACTGGTCGGCGAGGTGCTGCGCGTCATGCGCTCGCTGGCGGAAGAAGGGCGCACCATGCTCGTCGTCACCCACGAAATGGGCTTCGCCCGCGACGTGTCGAGCAAGGTGATGTTCCTGCACAAGGGCGAGGTGGATACGGTCGGCGAACCGAAGGAAATGTTCGCCAGACCGCCGACGCCTCAATTCAAGCAGTTCATCGCCAACTTCAACAAGTAGGCGCCTCTCCTTCTCCCCTCGTGGGAGAAGGTGGATCGGCGCGAAGCGCCGAGACGGATGAGGGGTGTTCCAGCTTGGCAATGCGTTCGCCTGGCAGCATGTTGTGCCCAACCGCCAGCGCTTCATTTCTTCCAGCACCCCTCATCCGGCCGCTTCGCGGCCACCACCCGGCCCTTCGCAGGCTCAGGGCGTTCGAAGCTCGAAAAGCCAAGCAATCGGCTTTTCGTCCGCTCACGCGGACCACTTCTCACCCCACAAGGGGAGAAGGGAAGGC
The DNA here is from genome assembly GCF_003997405.1 of Mesorhizobium sp. M2A.F.Ca.ET.042.01.1.1. Classification (NCBI taxonomy): domain Bacteria; kingdom Pseudomonadati; phylum Pseudomonadota; class Alphaproteobacteria; order Hyphomicrobiales; family Phyllobacteriaceae; genus Mesorhizobium; species Mesorhizobium sp. M2A.F.Ca.ET.042.01.1.1. The sequence goes on along the minus strand of NZ_RZRX01000078.1, from coordinate 19,263 downwards.
GCTTAGATCATGTCCGACAGATCGGAGAACGCCATCGCCTTGCGCAGCACCTCGGCGAAGCGTTCGCCGGCGAGCTCCTTGTCGCCGCTGTTGTCGATCGAGGTGACGTCCGGTCCCGTCAGCTTGACGCTGGCGCTGCGCGCCAGGCGGGCAAGCACTTCGCCGCGCGATTCGCGGCCGCGCGCCGCCAGCCGCTCGGCGAGGATCTCCGGCGTGGCGGTGATCTCGACCACGGCCAGGTTGGCGTAGCGTTCGCGCAGCGCCGGGATGACCGCGCGGGAGACATTCGCCACGGCGACGTGGCCGTTCGCCACGGCCCAGTCGACATCGGCCGGCAGGCCGTAGCGCAGACCGTGCGCGTCCCAGCACAGCGAGAAGGCGCCGTCAGCCTCGGCTTCCGCGAAGGCGGCGTCCGCCAGCGTGTCGTGGTCCTCGCTTGCGGTGTCGCTCGGCCTTGTGATGACGCGACGCACGAATTCCAGCCGCGTCTCGCCGGCAAAGCGCTGCTTGGCGTAGCCGATCACCGTATCCTTGCCAGCGCCGCTCGGGCCGACCACCGCGACGAAAACGCCGTTGCGGATCGGCAGGCTATCGGCCAGCTCGCGCTCGATGAGGGCCGAGACCATCATGCGACCCGGCGGCCCTGGCGCCACACGGTGCGCACGACCGGCACATGGTCGTCGACGCGCACGCGCACCAGGTCGGCGCGGCGGCCAGGCTCGATGACGCCCCGATCAGCGAGACCGACCGCTTCGGCCGGGTTCTTAGAGACCATCGCCACCGCCTGGGGCAGCGTGATGCCTTCTACGACATCGCCGAGGAAGAAGGCCGACTGGATCAGGCTGAAGGGGATGTAATCCGACGACAGTATGTCGAGCAGGCCGTCGGCGGCAAGCGTGCGCGCCGAGACATTGCCGGAATGCGAGGCGCCGCGCATGACGTTCGGCGCGCCCATCAGCACGCCGAGACCCGCCGCCTTGGAGGCCTTGGCCGCTTCCTCCGTCGTCGGGAACTCGGCGACGCGCACGCCCTGCTCTATGGCTTCGTCGACATGGCCTGCGGTCGCATCGTCATGGCTGGCCAGCACGATGCCGCGCTCGCGGCAGGCGGCCGAGATGAAAACCCGGTTCGGGCCGGAATTGCGGGCCGATTCCGCCATCCGCTTCTCGCAGAATTTCTGGAAGTCGCGGTCGGTCAGCTTCAGCTTGCGCTGGTAGTAATAGGCATAGGTCTCGAGGTTGACGAACTGGCGCTGCCCGGGCGCGTGATCCATCAGCGACGCGAGCTTCACCCTGTCGTCGGTCTCGAAATTGGCGAAAGCCTCGAGGCAGTCCGGCGCCGAGACCTCGCAGCGCAAATGGATGAAATGGTCGGCCCTGAGCCGATCCTGGCGCACGCTGTCCTCGATCGCGTCGGCCAGCTTGCGCACGTCGTCGGATTTCAGGTCGGCGTCCTCGTCCATGCCGACGCGCAAGGCGTCGAGCACGGTGGTGATGCCGGCGGTCGCCACCTGGGCATCATGGGCAAGCACGGCGGCGATCGGGTTCCAGCGCACTTTCGGGCGCGGCGCGTAATGACCTTCGAGATGATCGGTGTGAAGCTCGACAAGGCCCGGGATGATGAAGTCGCCGCCCATATCCTCGCCGGTGCGGGCAGCGCCCGGCTCGACGGCGGCGATCAGGCCGTCGCGCAACAGAAGCGAGCCCTCGACGATTTCGTCGGGCAGCACGATGCGGGCATTGGTGAGAACGGTTTCGGCGGTCATCTCAGGCGGTCCTATCTCGAGCGGTCGGCAATCAAATCAGAGCAATTCCAGGAAAAGTGCTTTGCGGTTTTCCGTCCGGAATTGCGTAAAAACTAAAGATAGGGCGGTTCAGCGTCCCGCTGATCCGCCCTAGGCTGTCTTACGGGCCGGGCCACGGCCAAGCGCATGGTGCGAAAGCACCATGAACGGGGCGCCGGGCTCGCTTTCGACGAACAAGGTCAGCGCATCGACCGGCACCGGCTGGCGCAGCACGTCGGCGAACAGGCCGTCGATCGCCGCGCGAAGACGCGGGCTTTCCTCGGGCCCGACACGCCCCGACAGCGTCATATGGAAGCGGAATGTGTCGAAGACATAAGGATAGCCCCATTGGCAAAGGTTGCGGAACTCGTCCGGCTTCAGCGCGTCCGGGCTGCGGCGCTCGATCTCGGCCTCGGTGAGCGGCGCGCGGAAACTGTCGAAGGCGCGCACCACCTCGCCGGCGAAGTCGTTGAGCGGCGCGAACCGCGTTTCCGGCACCAGCGCGAAGAAGCCGTCGATCTGGCCGACGACAAGGCGCGGAATGACGACCGGCGGCGTCGCCTCGGCGAAGGCGTCGAGCGCGGCGCGCAGCGAAGCCTCCGTCTCGTTCGGCGCCAGCCGGAATGGCGCCTTCAGCGTCGCATGGAACCCGTAACGCCGGGCCGATGCCGTGTGGAAGGCGACTTCCGCCGCCGACAGATCGCCCACCGCCTCCACCGGCCGCGTCGCCGCCCCGAACGGGTCGCGGCCCAGCCAGTTGGCGGCAATGCGCGCCAGCTTCTCGTCCTGTCCCGGTGTGTAGTAGATGGCGTATCGCATCGGCGTTCCTCGTCAAGCGCGTCGCGCCCGAAGGATCATGCGACGCGCTTCAAGTCATTGTCTTGGCAAGTCGTGGGTCCAAAACGCCAAGGCGTTTGCGGCGACATGCACCGGAACCGCTGCCATAGGTGATTTCCATGACGGATTGACGAAGCTCATGGGTTTTCGAAGGCAAGTCCAGCCGCAAGCTCGTTAGCCGACGATTTTTCCCTGCTGGACCAATGCGCGGTCAGGCCTTCATAAGCCACTCGTGCTCGGCCGCGTTGTGGAATTTCCACGTCCGCTTCGGTCCGGCCATGACGTTGAGATAATAGAGGTCGTAGCCGTGACAGGCCGCGCAGGGGTGGTAGCCCTTCGGCACCAGCACGACATCGCCGTCCTCGATCGCCATCGCCTCGTCCAACTCGCGCACGCCGTTGCGGTCCGCATCCGTGTAGACGCGCTGGAAGGCAAAGCCCTGCGGCGGGTTGAGGCGGTGGTAATAGGTCTCCTCGAGATAGGATTCGGCCGGCAGATTGTCCTGGTCGTGCTTGTGCGGCGGGTAGCTGGAGGTGTGGCCGCCGGGCGTGATGACCTCGACCACCAGCAGCGAATCCGCCGGCTTGCCCTCGGGCAGGATGTTGGTGACATAGCGCGTGTTGGTGCCCTTGCCGCGCACCTCCTGGCCAAGATCGTCCGGCCCGATGACCCGCACCGGCAGGCCGCCGCCGAGGCCCGGCGCCGAGCAGACGGCGAGCTCCAACTCGGTGTCGGCGGTCACCGACCATTCAGTGCCTTGCGGCACATAGACCGACCAGGGCTTGCCCTCGAAGGGCGACATGCGCTCGCCGAGCAGGCCAAGATCCTTGCCGCCAGCGGTCGCCTTGCCCTTGCCGGTGACGAAGACCAGGCAGACCTCACGGTCGCCCGTCGTGCCGCCCGCCGCCTCGCCCGCCTTCAGCCGATGCAGGTCGAACCCGACATAGGTCCAGCCGGCGCTTTGCGGCGTGACGTGTGCGACATGGCCGTGGCCCCTGTCGGCCTTGACGAGCAGTTTCGACATTTTTGTCTCCTAATTATTCGACGCTTTGACTGTCAGACCCGCCGCAGCCAGGATTCACTGCTCGATCGCGCACCTTGGGGATTGGCCGGATCCCTCTCAACTTCGTCATCCTAGGGCGAAGCAGGAGCGAAGCTCCGTCGCGGAGACCCTAGGATCCATGCCGTTACCTCAGACGAAGGGCGCAGCGGAGCAGAATTCTGCACCGTTGCAACAGGTCAAAGTCATGGCATGGATCCTAGGGTCTGCGCTGCGTCGCTTCGCTCCTTGCTCCGCCCTAGGATGACGAAGCGAGGTGCGTTTCGACTAGTCGCCAACGCATGAGGTCCGCCAGGCACGCAGTATCCGATCCGTAGAAGCTTCTGAGCCATGGATCAGTCATTCCTTCGGTTCGGGGTCGGCCTTGTTCTCCTCAGCCCGCTTATACAGATAGAAAAACTGCCACACCGCGTAGCCGGCGAAGCCGAGCGCGATGACGCCCCAGAACGGCGTGCCGGAGGCGAACTCGATCACCGACCAGACCAGGCACACCGCCACGACGGCGATGCGCCGCCACAGCGGCCGGAAGAAGGGATGCTCATAGTCTTTCATCGCGCCAATCCAGGATTTGCCAAGCGCAACGGATAGACCGGGCGCCCTGACTAATCCATCGTTTATGATCAGACCGGGAAACCCTGTGTCTCCACCGTGTAACCGGCGGCCGTCATCACCCGCATCAGCTCCTTGTGGCCGACCTGGGCCATCTTGAGCGGCGGGTTCTTCTTCGGATCCTGTTCGGCTTCCACGACGAACCAGCCTTCATAGCCATGATCGGCGAAGCGCTGGACGATGGCTCCGAAATCGAGCGAGCCGTCGCCCGGCACGGTGAAGGCGCCGAGCGCCACGGCATCGAGGAAGGACTGTTTCGTGCGGTCGAGCCCTTCGATCACACCCATGCGCACATCCTTCACATGGACATGGTTGATGCGCTTGTGATGGTTGTCGATGGCGCGCAGCACATCGCCGCCGGCAAAGGCGAGATGGCCGGCGTCGAGCAAAAGCGGGATGCCTTCGCCGGAGTTGCGCATGAAGGAATCGAGCTCCGGCTCGGTCTCGACCACAGCGGCCATGTGATGGTGGTAGGAAAGCGGCATGCCCTGCTCCGCGCACCATTCGCCGAATGCGGTGACGCGCCGGCCATAGGCCTTCATCTCGTCGTCCGAAAGTTTTGGCTTGGTGGCCAAAGGCTTCGAGCGGTCGCCCTGGATCGAACGGCCGACCTCGCCATAGACGATGCAGGGCGCGTCGACCGCCTTGAACAGCTCGATCATAGGCTGGATGCGGTCCTTGTTCTTTGCCAGGTCCTCGTTGACCAGCGTGCCGGAGAACCAGCCGCCGCAAAGGGTGACGTCGGCCTCCTTCAGGATCGGCAGCATCACCTTGGGATCGTTGGGGAAGCGGCGGCCCATCTCCATGCCGGTGAAGCCCGCCGAGCGCGACTGGCGCAGGCATTCCTCCAGCGACACGTCGTCGCTCAGTTCCACGAGATCGTCATTCCACCATGCGATGGGAGACATGCCCAGTTTGGCTTTCAAGTCGTCACTCCAAATGTCGGTTCGTTCCTACCTCCCCCTTGGTCGGGAGGGTCGCTGCAAAGCAGCGGGGAGGGGGCAGCGCCGACCCCCACCCGGACCTTCGGTCCGACCTCCCCACAAGGGGGAGGTAGGGGATCTGCGCTGTCAGCTTCAATTACCGATGCTCTGCATCTGCTTCTTGTCCTCATACGCCTTGCGCGCGGCGTTCACCTGTGGCCGCGACGAGACTTCCGGCACGGCGACGTCCCACCAATGGCCGCCGGCCTCGGTCGAAACCAGCGGATCGGTGTCTATGACTAGAACGGTCGTCCTGTCGTTCTTCTTTGCCTTGGCCAGCGCCGTCTCCAGCTCGGCAATCGACGCCACCTTCTCGGCGATGGCACCCATGCTTGCCGCATGCGCGGCGAAGTCGACATCGGGCAGCACCTCGTGGCGCGCGTCCTTCAAGAGATTGTTGAAGTTGGCGCCGCCGGTCGCCATCTGCAGCCGGTTGATGCAGCCATAGCCGCGATTGTCGAGCAGCACGATGGTGAGCTTCAGGCCAAGCATCACCGAGGTGGCGATCTCGGAATTCATCATCAGATAGGAGCCGTCGCCGACCATGACGACGACCTCCTGGTCGGGCTTGGCCATCTTGGCGCCGAGCCCGCCGGCGATCTCATAGCCCATGGTCGAGAAGCCGTATTCCCCATGATACGAGCCGGGGGCGCCCGCCTGCCAGAGTTTGTGCAGTTCTCCCGGCAGACCGCCAGACGCATTCAGCAGCGTCACGCCCGAGCCCATGGCGCGCTGCACGGCGCCGATCACCTGCGCATCGGAAGGGTAGGCGGCGTTGGTCGAAGCCGTCACCTTGGCGGCGGCGGCCTGCCACTCCGTCTTGCCCCTCAGCGCATTGTCGGTCCAGGCGTTAGGGGCCTTCCAGCCCTTCAGCGCCGCGGCAAGCTCGGCGAGCCCCTCGGCCGCGTCGGCGACCAGCGGCAGTGCCCAGTGCTTGCCGGCGTCGAAGACCTGGGTGTTGAGCCCAATGATGGTGCGGCCGGCATTCTTGAACAGTGCCCAGGAACCGGTGGTGAAATCCTGCAGCCTGGTGCCGACGGCAAGCACGACATCGGCCTCCTCCGCCAGCCGGTTGGCGGCGGACGTGCCTGTCACCCCGACCGCCGCCATGTTGAGCGGATGATCATCAGGCAGCGAGGACTTGCCGCCCTGGGTTTCGCAGACCGGAATGCCGGCGCCCTGCACCAGCTTCGCCAGTTCACCGGAAGCCTGCGAATAGAGCACGCCGCCGCCGGCGATCACCAGCGGCTTCTTCGCCCCTTTCAGCGCCGCGAGGGCGGCCGCCAATTCATTGCGATCCGGGCGCAGCCGGCGCGGCGTCCAGAGGCGCTCGGCGAACAGGCTTTCCGGATAATCATAGGCCTCGGCCTGCACATCCTGGCAGAGCGACAGCGTGACCGGGCCGCATTCGGCGGGATCGGTCAGCACCTGCATGGCGCGGTTGAGCGCCGGGATGATCTGCTCCGGCCGCGTGATGCGATCGAAATAGCGCGACACCGGACGAAAACAGTCGTTGACGCTCGCCGTGCCGTCAGAGAAATCCTCCGCCTGCTGCAGCACCGGATCGGGCAGGCGGTTGGCGAAGACATCGCCCGGCAGGAACAGGACGGGCAACCGGTTCACATGCGCAAGCGCCGCCGCCGTCACCATGTTCAGCGCGCCGGGGCCGATCGAAGAGGTCGCGGCCATGAAGCGGCGGCGGAAATTCGCCTTGCCATAGGCGATCGCCGCATGCGCCATCGCCTGCTCATTATGGGAGCGGAAGGTCGGCAGCTCGTCGCGCACTTGATAGAGCGCCTCGCCGATGCCGGCGACATTGCCATGGCCGAAGATCGCCCAAACGCCGCCGAAGATCGGCACCTTTTTGCCGTCTATCTCCGTCATCTGGCGGGACAGAAAGCGGGTCAGCGCCTGCGCCATCGTCAGGCGAACGGTCTTGCTCATTTCGTTTCCTCCGGCTTTCGTTGACGCCGTTTCTTATGCTGCCCGTGTTCTATGCTGCTTTTCGACCGCGCGCGGCAAGCCATGCCTCGGTCAACTGTTCGAAGCGGGACGCCATGTCGGCGATGGCCTCGTCGTCCGAGATCTTGCCGGCCAGCCATTGTTCGGCGGCGTTGATGAAGATGGTGCGACCGACCGCGAATCCCTTCACGATCGGCGCATTGGCGGTGGCGGCGAAGGCCGCGACCAGCTCGTCCTGCGGCGCTTCCAGCCCCAGCAGCACGACGCCGCGGCACCATGGATCGTTCTTGACGATCACCTGTTCGATCTTCGCCCAGGCGCCTGCGGAAGCCTGCGGCTCGAGCTTCCACCAGTCGGGCTTGATGCCCAGCGCATAGAGTTCCTCCAGCGCGCGCGGAATGGTGGTGTCGTCGAGCTTGCCATGCTTGCCGGCGATGATTTCGACCAGCAGTTCGCGGCCGACTTTCCGGGCCGCCTCGAACAAAGCGCGCAGCTTCTGCTGCTGTTCAACTTTGAGCGTCTCGGGATCGTCTGGGTGATAGAAGCACAGGCATTTGATGCAATGGTCGACGGGCCATTCGGTGAGCTGCGAGCCGATATCCTGCGAGAATTCGAAGCGCAGCGGCCGCGATCCCGGCAACTCGACCGGACGGCCGAGCCAGGCGAAGGGATGGCGGGCGAATTCGAACATGGCGTCGCGGCCGTATTTCTCATCGATCAGCATGCCATAGCCGTCGCGGCCGGCGGCGACTTTTGCTGCAGCCTTGACCGTCAGCACCTTGAAGTCGGGGATGCGCGAAACGTCGGCGCCGACCCTTGCCGCGACATCCTCCAACTGGACGCGATGGTCGCAGGCCAGCGCCATCAGCGAGGGAGTGTCGCGCCTGCGCGTCGTTGCCCAATGGATGTGGTTGATCGCCTCGTCCTTGCGCAGCGCCAGGTGCTTGCTGCCGTTCTTCAGGAAGAACTGCAGCTCTTCGAAGGTCGGATATTCCGGCGCGCAGAGCAGGCGCGACACGGCAAAGGCGCCGCAGGCATTGGCCCAGGTGGCGGCGGTGGCAAAGCTTTCGCCGCCGAGCCAGCCGCGCAGGAAGCCCGACATGAAGGCGTCGCCGGCGCCGAGCACATTGTAGATCTCGATCGGGAAGCCCTTGCCGACGACGCCGTCCTCGAGGTCGTCGCTGATCGGCCCGTCATAGACGATGCAGCCCTTGGCGCCGCGCTTCAGCACGATGGTGGCCGAGGACAGCGCGCGGATCGTCTTCAGCGCGCTCAGGCAATCGTCGGCTCCGGAAGCGATCATGATCTCCTCCTCGGTGCCGACGATGAGGTCGCAATCGGGCAGCACCGTCTTCAGCTGCGCCGAGACACGGTCTGATTTGACATAGCGCTCGAAACCCTCGGCATGGCCGGCAAGCCCCCAGAGGTTCGGGCGATAATCGATGTCGAAGACAACCTTGCCGCCTCGGGCCTTCATCAACCGGATCGCCTTGCGCTGCGCTGCATCGGAATTCGGCCGCGAGAAATGCGTGCCGGTGACGACCACCGAGCGCGCCGAGGCGATGAAGGCCTCGTCGATATCCTCTTCGGCCAGCGCCATGTCGGCGCAGTCGGAGCGGTAGAAGATCATCGGCGAGACGCCTTCGCTCTCGACCGAGAGCAGCACCAGCGCCGTCAGCCGCTCCTTGTCGGTCTTCAGGCCATCGACGGAGACGCCCTCGCGCCGGAGCTGCTCGCGGATGAAGTGGCCCATCTGCTCGTCGCCGACGCGCGTCAGCAGCGCCGAGCGCAGGCCGAGCCTTGCCGTGCCGACGGAAATGTTGGCCGGGCAGCCGCCGACCGACTTGGCGAAAGAGGTGATGTCCTCCAGCCGCGAGCCGATCTGCTGGCCATAGAGATCGACCGAAGCGCGGCCGATGGTGATGACGTCGAGCGGCGGGTATCTCCCTTCCACGGCTTCGCCCATTCGAACCTCCCATCGGCTTTGTTATGCAGAGCAGCGTCGTTTGGACAGCGCGCGCCGGCGACGGCGTGGTGTCGCCAATATGAAATATTAATTCCAATCCGTAGTCAATATGGAATGAGCGTTCCCGAGCCGAAAAGCGCGCCTCCGCGAGGCTCAGCCCTTGCGGCGTCGCCCGGTTTCGCGGCGCTTCTCGCCGACGGCGACGGTCAGCGCCATGGCCAGCGCCATCGTCGCCGAGATCGAGCGGAAGCCGCCGAAATCGGCCTCGGCGACCTCGAACCAGACCTTGGCGAACTGCGCCAGCGGCGAGAAGGACGAGTCGGTGATGGCCACGATCGGCACGCCCTGTTCCGCGATCGCGCGCGTCTCCTCGATGGTCGCCGGGGCGTAAGGCGAGAAGCTGATGGCGATGACGGCGTCGCGCGGCGTGGCGAAGCCGATCATCTCGGCGTTCAGCCCGGCGGCCGATTCCACCAGCTGGTTGCGGATCTTGAGCTTGCCCAGCGCATAGGCGATGTAGGAGGCGACCGGATAGGAGCGGCGCTTGGCCAGCACATAGATGGTCTCGGCTTTCGCTAGGAGCGCGATCGCCTCTTCGAAATGCGCGTCGTTCAACGCACGCGAAATGTCGCTGAGCGAGGTGCTGGCGGCGGCGACAAAGCCGTCGAAGATTGCCCTGTGGCCGGCGCCTTCCTCGGCCTTGGCGCGGAGTGCGGCCAGCCTTTCGTCATAGGAGGAGTTGCGCTCGCGCAGCCGCTCGCGGAAAACCTGCTGCAGGCTGGTGAAGCCGTCGAAGCCGAGCTGCTGGGCAAAACGGATCAGCGTCGAGGGCTGGACTCCGGCCGAGGCGGCGATGCTCGCCGCCGTGCCGAAGGCGATGTCGTCGGGATTGTCGAGCGCATAGGCGGCGATCTGCGCGATGCGCTTGGGCAGGCTCGCGCGCCTGTCCAGGATCGTCGCGCGCAGCGTTTCGAAATCGCGAGGCACCCGTTCGTCCATCGTCGCTCCGTCCGCGCCCATAATGGTTGTCCCTCTCCTGCCTCATCATAGCGAGTTCGCGCAAGAACACCATAAAAAATGATTTGTATGTTCCATTTCTTATCGAAATGGACTAATTCATCCATGTCAATATTCCCAAGTCTCGGAGACAATCGACATGGTCGGAGTGGGCCTCATCGGCACGGGCTTCATGGGCAAGTGCCACGCCATTGCCTGGAACGCGGTGGGCACCGTCTTTCCCGATGTCGAGAAGCCGAGATTGGTGCATCTGGGTGAGGTGAATGACGAGCTGGCCAGGCGCAAGGCCGGCGAGTTCGGCTTCGCCAAGGGCTCCGGCGACTGGCACGCCGTGGTCAACGATCCGGAGGTCGATGTCGTCTCGCTCACCACGCCCAACCAGTTCCATCCCGAAATGGCGATCGCCATCCTCGAAGCCGGCAAGCATTTGTGGTGCGAGAAGCCGATGGCGCCGAGTTTCGCCGAGGCCGAGACCATGGCGGCCGCGGCGAGGAAATCCGGCAAGGTCGCCGGGCTCGGCTACAACTACATCCAGAACCCCGCCATCCGCCATATCGGCGCGCTGCTCGAAGAAAAGATCATCGGCGATGTCAACCTCGTGCGCATCGAGATGGACGAGGACTTCATGGCCGACCCGGAAGCGCTGTTCTTCTGGAAGCACGAGGCGGCGTCCGGTTACGGCGCGCTCGACGATTTCGCCGTCCATCCGCTGTCGCTGATCAAGGTGCTGTTCGGCCGCGTTTCGCGCGTCATGTGCGACATGGCCAAACCCTATGCCGACCGCAAGACGGCGTCCGGAGAACGCCGCGCGGTCGAGACCTACGACATCGCCAGCGTCTTGCTGCATCTCGAGAACGGCGTCGCCGGCACGCTGCTAGTCAACCGCTCGGCCTGGGGCCGCAAGGGCCGCATCGCCATCCAGATCTTCGGCTCGAAGGGCTCGATCCTCTACGACCAGGAGCGGATGAACGAATTCCAGCTCTATCTCACCGCCGACCGGCCGACCGAGCAGGGCTATCGCACCATCCTGGTCGCGCCGCACCACAAGCCCTATGATTCCTTCCTGCCCGCGCCGGGCCACGGCCTCGGCTTCAACGACCTCAAGATGATCGAATGCCGCGAGCTTTTGATGCGCATCGCCGGCAAGCCGGCCCGCATCATCGACTTCGACGAGGGGCTGGAGATCGAGCGCACCGTGCATGCCATGGCGCGCTCCTTCCAGGAGCAGCGCTGGGTCGATGTGAGGTGATCGAGCCGAGCGCCGGGACCGGTTTGGCGGCCCACGGCGACCGGCCAATGCGATAATGGATCTGAGCATCAGGCCAGGTTAATGGCGACGTTGCGCAGCAGCGCCACGGATTTGCGCATGCCCTCCATCGGCGACAGCATCATGTCCTCGTGCTCGATCGACAGCACGTCGTCGTAGCCGGCCTGCTTCAGCGCGGTGCAGAACTGCCGCCACCAGGTCTCGCCGTGGCCGTAGCCCAGCGTGATGTAGTTCCAGGCCCTTTCGGAAAAAAGCGTTGGCGGTCGCGCATCGAGCACGCCGTCGATGCCGGCCGGCACCGGCTCGACGCGCGTATCCTTGGCGTGGACATAGTAGATCGCCGAGCCAAGCTTGCGCACGGCGGCGATGGGATCGGCGCCCATCCACATCGGATGGCTCGGATCGTAGTTCGCGCCGACCGTCTCGCCGACAGCATCGCGCAGCCGGAATAGCGTCCGTACGTTGTACACGGCCTGATGCCCATGCAATTCCAGGCAAAGCTTCCTGATGCCCAGATTGTTAGCGAACGTGACGAGATCGCGCCAGTAGGGGATGATGCATTCATCCCACTGGTAGCGCTGGATGTCGGCGCATTCGGGCGGCCAGTCGGTGATGATCCAGTTGGGGTTGGCGTCGCCCGGCCCGCCGGGCAGCCCTGACATCATAACCACGCGGTCGATGCCCATCAGGCTCGCCAACCGGATCGTGTCCTCGGTCACCTGGCGGTGCTGCTTGCCTTGCGGTCCCGGATGCAGCGGGTTGCCCGAGCAGTTGAGCGCCGCGATCGTCAGCCCGTGGTCGCGGACCTTGGCGACGAATTCGGCGCGGGTGGCGGCACTGTCCAGCATCGCCGCCAGGTCGATATGCGGCGCCGACGACCAGTTGCCGCAGGCGAACTCTAGAGTCTCCAGCCCGAGTTCGGCCGAGGCGCGCAGCATCTCGTCGAAGGACAGGTTGCCCAGGCTGTCGGTGATCATGCCGATCTTCATTATTGTCGCTTCCCGTTGACTTCAGACCATGCGCTCAGAGCTTTACCGGCTCGAACCGGCCGGACCGCGCCGACGCAAGCGCCGCCTCGCAGAGGATCATGGCCTTGCGGCCGTCGCTGGCCGTGACCGCCGGGCTGCTGCCGGTTTCGACGCAGGTGATGAAGTGATCGATCTCGGCGGCGTAGGATTCGGCATAGCGTTCGACGAAGAAGTAGTAGGGCTTGTCGCGCGATATACCTTTGCCACCGTACGTCTCCACCGAGGTCGGCAGGCGGTTGCCGGCCTGCAGCATGCCGTCGGCGCCGTGCACCTCGATGCGCTGGTCATAGCCATAGGCGGCCCTGACGCTGTTGTTGATGTGACATTGCCGGCCGGACGCCGTTCGCAGGATGAACATCGCGGTATCGTAGTCGCCGAGCTTGCTGTATTGCGGCGCCACCAGCGAGGAGCCGGTCGCGAACAGTTCCACCGGTTCCTCGCCGAGCATGTTCCGCGCCATGTCAAAGTCGTGGATGGTCATCTCTCGAAACACGCCCCCGCCTCCGGCCAGCGCTTCCTCGGTTTCGGGTTCGGGATCGCGGCTGGTGATGATGACCTGCTCGACCGCGCCGATCTCGCCGCCGTCCAGCCGCTCCTTCAGCGCCCGGAAGCTCGGATCGAAGCGACGGTTGAACCCGATCTGGAAAGGCACGCCGGCCTTCGCGACCGCGGCCAGGCACTCGTCGGTGCGCTTGAGGTCGAGATCGATCGGCTTCTCGCAGAAGATCGCCTTACCCTTTGCCGCCGCTGCCATGGCGAGGTCGGCGTGGGTGCGCGTTGCCGAGGCGATGAACACCATCTTCACCGCCGGATCGTTCATCACGGTCTCTGTGTCGGCGATCTCGGCGCCGGTCGCGGCCGCTACCTTGGCGGCGGCCTCCCGGTTGGGATCGACGATATAGCGCAGCCGCACCTTCGGGTGGCGCGCCAGATTGCCGGCATGCACCCTTCCAATCAATCCGACCCCGAACAGACAAACATCCATCATGCGTTCAACTTTCCTGTGCGGCCGTCCCTGACGGCGAGTTCAACATGCCCGGCCGGCGGTCACTTCACGGCGCCCATGGTCAGGCCGCGAACCAGATGCCGCTGCACCAGCAGCGCGAAGAAGACGATCGGCAGCGCTCCGATGACGCCGGCGGCCGACATCGAGGCCCAGTCGGTATCGATGCGCCCGATGAGCGTGGCGGTGCCGCGCGGCATGGTCATCGCTCGCGGCGTCGCCGTCAGCGCCAGCGCGAAGAGGAATTCGTTGAAGGTGACCAGCACGGCGAAGATGGCGGTGGCCGCCAAGCCAGGCGCTGCCAGCGGCAGCGTGATGCGGCGGAAGGCGCCGAAGCGTGAGTCGCCGTCGACCATGGCCGCCTCCTCGAGATCGACGGGGATCTCGCGGAAGAAGCTCTCCATCATCCAGACGCAGAAGGTGATATTGAAGGCTGTGTAGGTGGCGATCAGGCCGAGCCAGCTATCGAGCAGCCCGAGGCTCAGCATCAAGAGATAGACGGGTATCAGGATCACCACCGGGGGGATGATGCGCAGGGTGAGCAGGAAAAGGCCGACCTTGCGCTCCGCGGCGAAAGGCAGGCGGAACCTGGCGATCGCGTAGGCGCCCATCGCGCCGAAGACCAGCGCTATCGCGACCGAGAAGAAGGTGACCACCAGCGAGTTCGTCAGGTAGGAGCCGAACTGTTTTTCGGTGAACAGCCTGACGTAATTGTCGAGCGTCGGCACATGCGGATAGAGCGTGCCTTCCTGAGTGATCTCGCGATTGGACTTGAGCGAGGTGGACACCAGCCAGTAGATCGGCAGCAGCACGACTGCCAGCACGAAGATGGTGGTGAGGATGCGCGCCAGACGGGTGCTCATGACGCGTCGATCCTGCGCAGGAGCCTGATGGCGCTGAAGGCGAGCGCGAGCACGACGAGGCCGATCGTCACGAACAGCGCCGCCGCATATCCGGTCTGCTGGAACTTGAACGCGGTGTCATAACCATAGATCGAGATCAGCCTCGTCGCTTCGCCAGGCCCGCCTCGGGTCAGGACGAAAACCTGGTCGAAGGTGCCGAAGGCGTCGATGGTGCGCAGCACGATGGCAATCGCCAGCACCGGGCGCATCATCGGGAAGGTGAGATCGGCGAACACGCGCCAGGACCCGGCGCCGTCGACGCGCGCCGCCTCGAACGGCTCGTGCGGCAGCGACTGCAGGCCGGCCAGCAGGATCAGGAACATCAGCGGCGTCCACTCCCAGACGTCGAGTACGACAAGGCCGATGAAGGCATTGAGCGGGTTGCCGAGGATCTGGACGCCGCCGCCGCCCATGGCCTCCGAGAGCGCCGTCAGCATGCCGGCATCGCTGGCGTAGATCAGCCTGAACAGGATGGCGACGACGACCGGCGTGATCACCATGGGGATGATCAGCACCGTCCTGAGCAGCCTTATGCCGCGGAATTCGTGCAAGCAGAACAAGGCCAGCGCGAAGCCCAGCACCGCCTCGATCGACACCGAAAGCGCCACGAACTTGACCGTGACCCACAGCGAATTCAGGAACTGCGCGTCGCTCCAAAGCTGCACATAGTTGTGAAAGCCGACATCTGCGACAGGCGAACCGTAGCGGTAAGCCCTGGTGCTGGCGCGCAGCCCATCCCAAAGCGGATAGACCAGCACGCCGAGCACGACCATCAGGCCGGGCGCCAGCATGAGATAGGGGAGGGCGAGGTCGAGCCCCGCCCCCTGCAGGCGATATTTGCGTGCCTGCATGCCGGTTTGCATCAGTAGTACCCGGCCGTGGTCAGGTAGTCCTTGACCTGCTTGGCCGCCGTATCCAACGCCGCGCCGCCGCCGGAGCCGGCCTGCAAGGCCTTGTTGAGCTCGATGCCGAGCAGTTCTTCGACCTTCGCCCAGTCAGGCGTGCGCGGCCGCGGCAGCGCGCCGGCGTCGAGCTGCTGGAGCGCGACCGGTATAAGGCGGTTGCCCGGCTTGGCGACGCCGAAGGCGCTGCGTTTGACGGGGATAGAGCCAGCTTCCGAGAGCCTGGCCTGGGTTTCCGCGCTGACATACCACTTCAGGAACTCGATCGAGTTCGCCTTGTTGGGCGCTGATTTCGGCACGCCGGCGATGAAGATGCCCATCTGGGCGATCGCCTTTTCCTGTTTCGGCACGACGCCGAAATCGAGCTTGCCCGCCACCTTCGTCTGGGCGGGGTCGTCAGCCTTCAGCGCATTGCCCGAGTATTGGATGATCGCGCCGGCGTCCCCGCCGAGGATCGCCGCGCCCTCCTGGTCGGAATCGAACTCCACCACGCCGCTCGCCGTGTTCTGCTTCATCGTGCCGACGAAGAATTCGGCCGAAGCCTTGCCTTCGGCCGAATTGAAGATCGGGTTCCACTTGTCGTCGAAGAAGGAACCGCCGAACGACAGGAAGACCGGATACCAGCTGGTGACGATCGGGTTGCCGGAAACGCCGCGGAAGACGACCGGATACTTGATCTTGCCGGCCGCGACGCCTTCTTTGCCCTTGGCGATCACCTCGTCCCAGGTCTTCGGCGCGCCGCCGGTGAATACGTCGTTGCGATAGGTCAGCGTCTGCAGGTCGCCGACGAAGGGCACGCAGATCAGCGTCGGCTTGGCGTTCTCGAAGCCCTTGACGCGAGGCCCCTTCTGCGGCGGCCAGTAGCCCATGTCGATCATCGGGCCGATCCAGTCCTTGTCCGACCCATCGATGCCGCCGGCGCCAAGGTCCTCCAGCACGTTGGCTGCGCCGAACTGCGGCACCCACGGGTCGTCGAGCAGATAGAGGTCATACTGGCCGGCGCCGCTCTGGGCGTCGGCGAACCACTTTTCGAGCGTCACCCCGTATTCGTCCTCGAGGAACTGGATGTCGAAGCCCTGTTCCTTGGCCAGCGGGATGATCTTTTCCTTGAACGGCGTCAGGCCGCCATCGGCGAAGGCGCCGATGATCACCTTCTTGCCGGCCGCCTTGGCCGGCATCGGCAGCCCGAGCGTGGTCAGCGCGGTGGTCGCCAGGGCCAGGCCAAGCCCGCCCTTGATGACGGAACGGCGAGTAAGTCTGCTGGAATGCATCATGTCACTCTCCCATTGTTGTTGACCCTGTGGACGGCTGTCAGGCCGGCCGAATTGAAGAAACAGGCGTTCGCCGGGTCGAAGGCGACGCCGATGCTTTCACCCACCGCACCCCTGAATTCGCGGCCGGCCCGGACCGAGACGTTGCCGCCTTCCAAACGGACATTGACCAACGTCTCGTTGCCCATCGGTTCGACGACGTAGATTTCGCCGGGCAGCGCGTCAGGCGTGTCGATGGCGGCGGCGCTGCAATCCTCCGGCCGCAGCCCGATTTCGGCGATTGAGGCGGCGCGGCAGGCGGCAAGCCGCGCGGCTTCCAGCGGGACGACGTTGCCGGCCACGATGACGCCTCGCTCGGAAAGCGCTGCCGGCAGAATGTTCATCGGCGGGTTGCCGACGAAGGTGGCGACGAAACGGTTCGCCGGGCGGTCGTATATCTCGATGGGCGGCGCCATCTGCTGCAGCTCGCCGCCATGCATGACGGCGACGAAGTCGGCCATCGTCAGGGCCTCGACCTGGTCGTGGGTGACGTAGATGGTGGTGGCGCTGAGGCGCTGGCAGAGCCGCTTGATCTCGCCGCGCATGGTGAGCCGCAGCCGCGCGTCGAGATTGGAGAGCGGCTCGTCCATCAGGAAGGCCGCCGGGTCGCGCACGATGGCGCGTGCCAGCGCGACGCGCTGTCGCTGTCCGCCCGAGAGCTGGCGCGGACGGCGGTCGAGCAGGTGGCCGATCTCGAGGATGGCGGCGACCTCGCCGATCTTGGCCTTTCGCCCGGCGTCCGGCGTGCCGCGGATCCACAGCGGATAGCCGATGTTCTCGGCGACCGTCATCTGCGGATAGAGCGCGTAGCTCTGGAACACCATGGCGATGTCGCGGTCGCGCGGCTGCAGCCGGGTGACGTCACGCTCGCCGATGAAGACCTTGCCCGCGCTCGGCATGTCGAGCCCGGCCAGGATGCGCAGCGCCGTCGTCTTGCCGCAGCCCGATGGGCCGAGCAAAGCGAGGAATTTGTGATCGGGCACGGCAAGGTCGAGCGACCGCAGCACGTTGAGCGCGCCGAAGCTCTTGACCACCTTCTGGTACAGAACCGAACTCATCTCCCTCCCCGGCGCCCCATGCGGTCTTCAGCCCTTGCGCTCGTGGACATAGAAGCCCGCGCCCTCGGCCAGCTTCTTGAGATTGCGATACCCCATCGTGGCATAGGTCAAGGGGTGCGCCTTGGCCGGGTCCTGCTCGGCCTCCACCACCAGCCAGCCGGAATAGCCTTGGTCGGCGAGGATCTTGAGCAGCGTCGGATAGTCGACCGCGCCGTCGCCCGGCACGGTGAAGATGCCTTCCATCACCGCGCCCATGAAGCTCATGTCGGCCTCGCGCGCCTTCTTCAGCATCGCCGGGCGCACGTCCTTGCAATGCACATGCACGACGCGCTCGACATGCCGGCGCAGCAATTGCTCCGGGTCGCCGCCGGAAAAGGCGCAGTGCCCGGTGTCGTAGAGCAGGCCGACCGCCTCGCCGGTGCCGTGCATCAGCCTGTCGATCTCCTGGTCGGTCTCGACGATCGTGCCCATGTGATGATGGAAGGCCATGCCGACGCCGAAATCGGAGAACCGCTCGGCGAGCCTGGTGATCTTTTCGCCATAGGCCTTCCATTCGCCGTCCATCAGCTTCGGCCGCTGCGAGATCGGATCGTGGATGGCGCCATGCCGGCCGCGCGAGGTGTCGGCATAGACGACGCGCCGGGCGCCGAGGTCGCGCAGCAGCGCCAGGTGCGGCCGGATCGCCTCGAATTCCTCGTCGACCTCCTTCTCGCAGATGCGCCCGTCATACCAGCCGGAGACCAGCGCCAGCCCGTAATGGTCGAGGATGGGCCGAAGCGCGCGGCTGTCGCGCGGGAACTTGCCGCCAAGCTCGGTGCCGGCATAGCCCGCTTCCGCGGTCTCGCTGAGGCAGGTCTCGAGCGGCGTGTCGCCGCCCAGTTCCGGCACGTCGTCATTGGTCCAGGTGATCGGGTTTATGCCTAGTCGAACTGTCGTCATTGCTCGCTTTCCGCCCCGCGGCCGGGCTGGCTGCGGGATATTCATTTTCGGGAGGGAAATGGCTTCATGCCTGCGGCGGGCGATGCATCGCGCTCGCCTTGCCTGTCCGGCCGGCAGCCTCCCAGTTGCCTTGCCCGGACTTGTGTCCCCGTCTTGCGCCGACGTCTTATCCCCAACGTCTATGAGCGAAGTCTACGCCGCTCTGTCTCCATCGCGAGGGCCAGTTTTCTGGAAAATGAAGGAACCAGTTTGTGCCGGGAGGTGGATGTGACAGGATGGTGGGATGGGAAATCTACCAATCATCGAGCGCCGGCGCGAGGCCCCCCTCTCTGCCCTGCCGGGCATCTCCCCCTCAGGGGGGGAGATCGGATGTCACGCCGGCTTTCGCCAATCACCAACGTTGCAAAGAGAAGCGAGGCGCTCGAACTGCCAATCTCCCCCCTTGAGGGGGTTGAGGAGCGATCCGCGCAGCGGACGGGAAGCCAATTGCTTGGCTTTCCGAGCGACGAAAGCCCTGAGCGGCAGCGAAGGGCCGGGCAGTCCGGCAGGACAGAGAGGGGGGCGAAGGAACTCGACGTCGAAAGTAAGCCGTGTCTCGGCACGCCGTTGCCATTGCTCCTGTGGCGAGGCGTAACCC
>NZ_RZRX01000077.1:0-24554 GCF_003997405.1 Mesorhizobium sp. M2A.F.Ca.ET.042.01.1.1 | reverse complement strand
CTTCGGACCCCAAAAGGGGAGAAGGGAAGAACCGCCGGCGCACCGAAACCATGCTCATCATCAATTCTCCGCCTGTTGCTGCGGCAAGAGATAGCCGGTGGTCGAATGCTCGAGCACCAGGTAGCGGGCGGCGACCGCCTTGACCTCATCGGCGGTGACCTTGCGGATGCGGTCCGGCCATTCCTGAACGTCCTTGACGTTGCCGCCGGTGGCAAGCGTAGAGCCATACATGTTGGCCATGTCGTCCTGCTTGTCGCGGGCAAAGATCATGGAGCGCACATAACGGGTCTTGGCCCGTTCCAGCTCATCGTCGCTCACGCCTTCCTTGACGATGCGGGCGATCTCGGCGTCGACCGCCGCCTCGACATCGGCAAGCTTGGCGTCGCCGCGCGGCGCGCCATAGACGGCGAAGTTGGTGTCGTCGAGCATCGTGCCCTGGAAATAGGCGGCCGCGTCGGAGGCGATCCCCTGCTTGACGACGAGCTCCTGGTACAGCCGGCTGCGGTTGCCGCCGCCGAGGATCTCGGCCAGCAGGTCCAGCGCCTCCGCCTCGCCGGGCTTGGCCGTATGATAGGATGGCACAACCCATTGCGTCGAAAAGCTCGGCACCGAGACGCGCGCGTCGGCCAACGTCACGGTGCGTCTGGTGTTCTGCTCCGGCTCGACCGGGCGGATGCGCGGCCGCAGGTCCGGACCGCGCGCGACCTTGCCGTAGGTGCGCTCGGCCATCGCCTTGACGGCATCCGGCTCGACGTCGCCCGCTACGATCAACACCGCGTTGTTGGGCCGGTAGTAGTTGTCGTAGAAGGCTTTCGCGTCCGGACGGTTCAACTGCTCCATTTCCTGCATCCAGCCGATCACGGGAATGCGGTAGGGCTGGTTCTGCCAGAGCGTCGCATCGACCTCCTCGTCCAGAACCGCCTGCGGATTGCTGTCGATGCGCGAGCGGCGCTCCTCCAGGATCACATCGCGCTCGGTCTTGATGACATCGTCGGTCAGGATCAGGTTGCGCATGCGATCGGCCTCGAAGCCCATCATCTGTTCGAGCGCCGAGGGCGGCACCGTCTCGTGGAAGGCGGTGTAGTCGTAGGAGGTGAAGGCGTTGTTGGAGCCACCGATCTCGGACACGGCGCGGTCGAATTCGCCGGCGGCGTGGTTGGTCGTGGCCTTGAACATCAGATGCTCGAAGAAATGCGCAATGCCGGATTTGCCAGCGGGCTCGTCGGCGCTGCCGATCTTGTACCAGACCATGTGGGTGACGATCGGCGCGCGGTGGTCCGGGATGACGACCACCTCCATGCCGTTATCGAGGAGGAAATCCTTGACGTCGCCATCGTCGGCAGCACGAGCAGGAGCCGACGCCACCATCGCCAGCGTGCCGACAAGGAGCGCCGCGCGCAGCGCCATCCGCGTAGGTATCATCAAGTTCTCCGGTCCCGGTTGCGCGACGATAGGCAAGGTTCGCTGGCGAGGCAAAGTGATTTGTTCGGCATTTTCGAGGCGCGGCTAGAACAAGCTAGCCGGCCTCGATGAAGCGGATAACCGTTTCGCCGTAATTGCGCTCGTCCATCACCGAAAAACCGGCGCCAGGATCGAAGGCCGCCGATGCCGCCTCCTCGACGACGCAGAGTGCGCCGGGCAGAAGCCAGCCGCCGTCCCTGGCGGAGCGCAGCGCGCGTTCGCCGAGACCTTTGCCATAGGGCGGATCGGCGAAGATCAGGCCAAAGGGCGAGATCGTGCCGGCTTCGCCGAGATGCGTGGCATCGCGGCGGAAGATTTTTGTGCGGCCGGTGAGCCCGTAGGCCTCGACATTCTCGCGGATCAGGCCGCGCCCCTCGGTCGATTCCTCGATGAAGACACAGTAGGAGGCCCCGCGCGACAAAGCCTCTAGCCCGAGCGCGCCCGTGCCGGCGAAGAGGTCGAGCACACGGCCGCCCTCCAGCTTGTCGGCGTAGCGATGCGCCAGGACGTTGAACACCGCCTCGCGGGTTCGGTCGGTGGTGGGGCGAATGGCATTGCTTTTCGGCGTCGCCAGCGGACGCCCGCGGAACTCACCGCCGACGATCCGCATCGCCGCCCCTCTTCGGACCACGCGGCCTGTTGCCGCCATCGCCTTCGGGGCGCTCGCCACGGGGCTTGCCGAATGGCTTCGAGCCCGGCTTGCCCTTGCCGCCCGGTTTGAACGCCGCCTTGCGCGCCTTCGCCTCGGCGGCCCTGGCGGCGTCGGCTTCCGCCCTGCCCTTGCCGATCGGCCGGGCGCCCGGCGCCATCCAGACATTGGCCTTGCGCTGGCCCGGCGGCTCGATCGGCCGCTGCTCGCGCTCGGATTTCTTGCCGCGCGGTTTGTCGCCAAAGCCGCCACGCGGCTTGTCGCCGAAGCCGCCGCGATCGGATTTCGCGCCGCGCTCGCCGAATGCCCTGTCCGGTTTGGTCGAGAGCTTGCTCAGCGCCTCGTCGCGGCTGTCCTCGCGGCGCTTGCGCGCCTTGATCAGTCCCCCCTCGCCGATCGGCCGGCGGTCGCCGTCGCGCGTGAATTTCGGCCGGTCGGCCTCTTCGCGGCCCGGACCGCCGCCGCGCACCGGCTTGTTGGAGAAAGGCTTCTGGATCTCGGCGTCGAAATTGGCGCCGGATTCCTCGATCAGCCGCTCGCCGAGCTGCTCGCGCAGTACCCGGCCCTTGATCTCCAGCACATGGCCCTCGGGCAGATCTTCCAGCTGGAAGGGGCCGTAGGAGATGCGGATCAGCCGCGTCACATCGAGGCCAAGCGCGCCGAGGATGTTCTTCACCTCGCGGTTCTTGCCTTCGCGCAGGCCGAGCGTCAGCCATGCGTTGGTGCCCTGCTCGCGGTCAAGCGAGGCCTCGATCGAACCGTAGAAGACGCCGTCGACGGCGATGCCCTCACGCAAGCCGGCGAGCGCGCTCTCCTCGACCTTGCCGTGGACGCGCGCGCGATAGCGCCGCAGCCAGCCGGTGGCCGGCAGCTCGAGCACGCGCGACAGCCCGCCGTCATTGGTGAGCAGCAGCAGGCCTTCGGTGTTGATGTCGAGGCGGCCGATCGTCATCAATCGCGGCAGGTCGGACGGCAGCACGTCGAAGACGGTCTTGCGGCCTTCCGGATCGCGGTTGGTGGTGACGACACCCGCCGGCTTGTGGAACAGGAACAGGCGCGTGCGCTCGATCGGCGGGATCTCGGTGCCGTCGAGATGGATGACGTCGGTGGCGCTGACGTTGAAGGCCGGCGAATCCAGCACCTTGCCGTTGACCTTGACGCGGCCGGCCGCGATCAGTTCCTCGGCGTCGCGGCGTGAGGCGATGCCGGCACGCGCCAGCCGCTTGGCGATGCGCTCGCCGGCCTCCGGCGCGGCTTGCGAAGGACGCGGGCGCGGCTTGAAGCCGCCCTCGGGCTTTCCCGCGCCGCGCGGACGATCGCTGAAATCGCGCTTCGGCCGGTCGGCAAAGTCGCGTGCCGGGCGCTCGCCGAAGTCGCGCTTGGGACGGTCGAAACGGCGTTCGCCACGCTCGCCTTCAGCGGCCACCGGGCGGTCACCGCGTGGCAGAAAGAGCTTGCGGCCCTCGCGTTTATCGAAGCCGTCGCGCGGCGGGCCTTTGCGGAACGGCCTGTCGCCACGTTCCGCGCCCTCGCCCATTTCACGCGGCTTGTAGCTGCGCTTGAAATCGCGGGCCGGGCGCCCGCCTTCGGCCATCGGCCGGTCACCGCGTGGCGTATAGGGCTTGCGGCCCTCGCGTTTATCGAAGGGCTTACCGTCACGCGGCGGACCTTTGCGGAACGGCCGGTCGCCACGTTCCGCGCCCTCGCCCGCTTCGCGCGGCCCCATCTCACGCGGTTGGTAGCGCTTGAAGTTGCGCTCGCCTTCGGCAGCCATCGGCCGCTCCCGTTTTGCGAACGGCTTCTTGGCGCCGTGGGCCGGCTTGCCGCCGCGCGGGCCCGCCGGTTTCGAGCCGCCCTTGCGCGGCCCGCGTGGAGATTTCTTGTCGTCGTCCATTACTTTGCTCGTCTTTGCCTGCTACAGCGCCGCGCGCCCTTTCGGACGCCCAACGCAGGCAGTGTCATCTTGATTTTGCGCATCCGGCGGCGCGGCAAAAACCGATTCCGGTTTTCAGGGTCTCGCGCTAGATAACAGGATCACTCTCGGGTGGCGAGGAGTAATCGGGATGGAAACCGTTTGAAACGACCGGATTTCATGGCCTTGGCGCTTGAAGAGGCCGAGGCGGCCGCCGGCCGCGGCGAAGTGCCGGTCGGCGCGGTGATCGTCAGCGGCAACACGGTGGTCGCGAAAGCCGGCAACCGTACCCGCGAGCTTGCCGATCCGACGGCGCATGCCGAGATGCTGGTGATCCGCGAGGCCTGCCGGAAGCTCGCCAGCGAGCGCCTCACCGGCCACGACCTTTATGTGACGCTGGAGCCCTGCGCGATGTGCGCCGGCGCCATCTCCTTCGCCAGGCTGCGGCGGCTCTATTTCGGCGCCGCCGACGAGAAAGGCGGCGCGGTGGTGAACGGCACGCGCTTCTTCGCGTCGCCCATCTGCCACCACGCGCCGGACATCTATCCGGGGATCGGCGAGAGCGCCGCCGCCCTCATCCTCAAGGACTTTTTCCGCGGGAAGCGAAATGGCGGTGAATGGTGAATGGTGAAGAAATTAGTGAGTAGTGATGGTGAAGAGTAGTGAGTAGTGGTCTATTCACTATTCACTATTCACTATTCACTATTCACTATTCACTATTCACTATTCGCTATTCACTACTTACAGCCCCAGCCAGTCGAACCAGCCGCCCTTCTTGCCTTCCGCCTGTGCCTTGAGGCGGCGCTCCTTCTTGTACTCGTCCTCGCCGAGTTCGTTCTGCGGCGCGGCATCGGAGGGCTGGCGATAGGCAAGCGGTGGCTCGCTCAGATATTTGCGAGTGGTCGGGTCGCCCTGCTTCTGCTCGGCAAGCCGGCGCTGGATCTCGGCGGTGCGCGTAGCGCTGGAATCATCGGGCGACCAGCGTGGCGGGTGGCTGGAGGCCGAGTCAGCCATCGCCTTCTTCACCGACGCGGGATCGGTCTGGACATCCTCGACGGCTTCCGGCTGGTAATTCGGGTCGTTCTGATGCGCGGTGGCGTCGGCGCGGATGCGGGCGCGGCGGGCCTCCGGCGATTCGGGCCACTCGGTGCTCGCCGTCTCGATGCTTTCCTGCGGCGGCGGCAGGCTTTCCTTCTGCCCCGGCGCGGGTTTCACCAGTTCAGGGCGCGGCTTGTAGTCGATCGGAGTGCGACGCTTCGGCGTGATCGAGGCAGCGCCCGAAACGTCGTCGAAGAGCTGCGCGGCCGCCGTCTTGTCGGTTCCGTAGGTCGGCGAGCTCATGCAGCCCGACAAGGCGATGGCCGATACCACAAGCGGCGCCACCAGCGCGGCGCGCGCGAACGTTCTGTCGGTCATGCCAAAAAGTCCCACTCTAACTGCCTTTCGGTCGCCACCGGCCAAGGGCACGGTCCCCTTCTTCCCCGCACTTGCGACGGAAATCCGGCGACAATTTGTCTGCCGGAGTGTCGCGTGTTTACCTCAACCACTTGTTAAGGGCAACGCACGGGCGGATATGGGCCGCCCGGCGTGGTACTTTTGCACTTATTTGACCGGCGCATGTCGTTGATCCCAAAACCGCCGCACACCTTTGGGCGACATGCACCTAGAGACGCCCGAGCGCCTTCAGCTCGTGCAGCACGGCCGCATCGCGGGCCGAGACATCCGGGAATTCCGGGTCCTGCCCGACATCGGCGGTGTAGCGCCAGGAGCGCGCGCATTTGGTGAGGCCGCGATCCTCGGCTTTCTCCACGACCACGGCCACACCCTTGACGTCGTCGAGCGTGAAAGCGCCCTCTGGCGCCTTGCCATGCTTGATGACGAGGTCGCTGGTGATCGCCATCTCGGCCATGTCGACATCGGCGATGGCCGCTTCCAGCGCGGCGTCGTCCAGCGTCACCACCGGCACGGCTTCCAGCGACGAGCCGATCAGCTTCTCGGCGCGCGCGATCTCCAGCGCGCCGGTGACGACGCGGCGCACCTGCCTCACCTTGCGCCATTTCTCGGCCAGCGCCTCGTTGCGCCAGTTCTGCGGGATTTCCGGGAACTGGTCGAGATGCACCGAGACCGCTTCCGGATGGCGGTCGAGCCAAGCTTCCTCGGTGGTGAAGGGCAGCATCGGCGCCAGCCATTTCACCAGGCATTCGAAGAGATGGCGCACCACCTGGACGGCCGCGCGGCGGCGCAGGCTCGACGGCCCGTCACAGTAAAGCGCGTCCTTGCGGATATCGAAATAGAATGCCGAAAGCTCCACCACCATGAAGTCGAGCAGCGCGCGGGTGATGCGCTTGAACTCGAACGCGTCGTAGCCCTGGCGCACCACTTCGTCCAACTCGGACAGCCGGTGCAGCATCAGCCGCTCCAGCTCCGGCATGGCCTCGACCGGTACGTCCTTGCCGTCGTCATGGGCGAGCGTGCCAAGCATCCAGCGGATGGTGTTCCTGAGCTTGCGATAGGCGTCGATATTGGTCTGCAGCACGTTCTTGCCGAGCCGCTGGTCTTCCCAATAATCGGTCGTCACCACCCAGAGCCGCAGGATATCGGCGCCAGACTGCTTTATCACGTCCTGCGGCACCACCGTGTTGCCGAGCGATTTCGACATCTTGCGGCCTTCCTCATCCATGGTGAAGCCATGGGTGATGACCGCCTCATAAGGCGCCCTGCCCCTCGTGCCGCAGCTTTCGAGCAGCGAGGAATGGAACCAGCCGCGATGCTGGTCGGAGCCCTCGAGATAGACGTCGGCCGGCCATTTGAGGTCCGGCCGGTCTTCCAGCGTGAAGACATGGGTCGAGCCGGAATCGAACCAGACGTCCAGGATGTCCATCACCTGGTGCCATTTCGAGGCATCGTGATTGCCGAGGAAACGTTCCTTGGCGCCGTCGGCGAACCAGGCGTCGGCGCCCTCCTTCTCGAAAGCATCCATGATGCGCTGGTTGACGGCCTCGTCCTTCAGCACATTGCCGTCCTCGTCGGCGAAGACGGCAATCGGCACGCCCCAGGCGCGCTGGCGCGAAAGCACCCAGTCCGGGCGCTCCTCGATCATGGCGCGGATGCGGTTCTGGCCGGCCGCCGGCACGAAACGGGTGTCGTCGATCGCCGTCAGCGCGCGGCTGCGCAGCGTCGTGCCGTCGCCGAGGTCCTTGTCCATATAGACGAACCATTGCGGCGTGTTGCGGAAGATGACCGGCTTCTTCGAGCGCCACGAATGCGGATAACTGTGCTTCAGCCGGCCGCGCGCGAAGAGCGCATTGCGCTTGATCAGCTCGTCGATGACCGCCTGGTTGGCGTTGCCCTTCTTGCCGTTGTCGTCGATGACACGCGCGGCGCCGCCTTCGCGGCCCGGGCCAAAGCCCGGCGCGTCCTTGGTGAAGAAGCCGGCGTCGTCGACCGTGAACGGGATCGTGGTGTCGACGCCGCGCGCCCGAAGATCGGCGGCCGCCTCCATCCACGCGTCGAAGTCCTCGCGGCCATGGCCGGGCGCGGTGTGGACGAAGCCGGTGCCGGCGTCATCGGTGACATGCTCGCCGGCAACCATCGGCACCGGGAACTCATAGCCGCCGCCGAGACCCTTGAAAGGATGCGAAAGCGTAAGCTTCCCAAGCTGTTCAGCCGAGACGCTGTGAAGCCTGTTCAACGTGACCTTGGCCTTGGCGGCGCAGTCCTCGGCCAAGGCATCGGCAAAGATCAGCTTCTCGCCGGGCTGCGGGCCGAAGGCGTTCTCGGCCGCCGTCACCTCATAGAGGCCATAGGCGATGCGCGGCGAATAGCTGACGGCACGGTTGCCGGGGATGGTCCAGGGCGTGGTCGTCCAGATGACGACATGCGCCTCGACCAGATCGAGCGCGGTGTCGTCCAGCGCCGGCGCCGCGCCGGCGACCGGCTGGGCGAGGCTCGCGACCGGGAACTTCACCCAGATCGTGTCGCTCTCATAATCCTGATACTCGACCTCGGCTTCGGCGAGCGCGGTGCGCTCGACCACGCTCCACATCACAGGCTTCGAGCCGCGGTAGAGCTGACCCGACATGGCGAATTTCAGCAGCTCGCCGGCGATGCGCGCCTCGGCATGGTAGGCCATGGTCGTATAGGGGTTGTCGAAATCGCCGATGACGCCCAGGCGCTGGAACTCTGAGCCCTGCACCTTGATCCAATCGGCCGCGAAGTCGCGGCATTCCCTGCGGAACTCGTTGACCGGCACCTCGTCCTTGTTCTTGCCCTTGGCGCGATACTGCTCCTCGATCTTCCACTCGATCGGCAGGCCGTGGCAGTCCCAGCCCGGCACGTAGTTGGCGTCGTAGCCGCGCATCTGGAACGAGCGGTTGATGACGTCCTTGAGGATCTTATTCAGCGCATGGCCGATATGGATGTTGCCATTGGCGTAGGGCGGACCGTCGTGCAGCACGAATTTCTCGCGGCCGGCGGCCTCCTCGCGCAGCTTCCTGTAAAGGTCCATGTCCTGCCAGCGCTTGACCAGGCCGGGCTCCTTCTCAGGCAGGCCGGCGCGCATCGGGAAATCCGTCTGCGGCAGATAAAGCGTCTTGGAATAGTCGATCGTTTCAACAGCGTCGGTCATTGGGGTGTCGGTCATTGATCTGCCATCTGCGTTGCCCGGCAGCGGAAAGCCCGGGCGTTGAGGTCTTAGCTGACGCATATCGCTTTCCCAAAACCGGAGCCCACTTTTGGGCGATATGCGTTGATCTTCTTGAAAAAGCGCGAGGGGCGCGCGCGAAAACTCCCGGCGGCTCCAGCGGCGCTCAGGCCGCCCGGAACACCGGGCCCGTAATTCGTATCGCGATCGCGAAAAGGCGCGAAAAGCTCATCATGGCGTGGCTTTTAGCGGATGGCGCGGCAGGAATAAAGCGCGGAATTCAAGGCATGAAGCCGGTTTCGCGGCCTACATGGTGAAATTAAAGCGGTAAGTGGTAGAGACACCGAAGGTCCATTGGTTGCGATCGCCGCGTTCCTTGACCAGGCTGGAATCGGCAGCCGGCCCCATCAGGCGCGAATATTCGGTGAAGACGCTGGCCGTCATCGGCTCGGTCACCTTCCAGGTGATCGCGCCGCCGAGGCCCGCCGATTTCACACCGCCGCCCGGATGGTATTCGCTCAGGCCCGAAGCAGCCGCTTCCTTGGCGTTGACGCCGTAATAGGCGTCGAAATAGTTGGATGACGCGAAGGAGACGCGCGGACCGCCGGAAATGCGGACCGTCGGCGTGATGTCATAGAAGGCGTCCGCCGCGATGTCGGCGACGAAGCCGTTATGGGAACGAATGCCGTGCCGCAATTCGGCCCGCGCCCTCACCCAATCCAGTGGATAGAATTCGAAGAAGCCGCCCACCTCACCGCCGAAGCGCACGGGATCGAGCCCCTTGAGCTCGTCCTCGCTGTCGCGCGAGAAAATGAACTTGCCGGTCAGGCCGGCGCGAACGGAACCGTCGTCGATAAGCGCCAGCGAGATGTTGTCGTTGCGCGAGGTGAAGCGCGCCTGCGGACCGACCTTGCCGAGCGAGATGATCGGCTGGGCGCTGAACATATATTTCTTGCCGCCCTCGAAGTTAGGCGCGACGAGGCCGGTGGCGCCGAGCGTCAGGTACCAGTCGCCGGATATCCAGCTGCCCTCGCCCGCCTGGCCGACAGACGCGGTGAACAGACCTATGGCGACGGCCAGCGGAATCGTCCCGACAATACGCATCGTCACCCCTTACGCGAAACGTGCCGGCAAGACCATCCGCCGACGCCCAAGCCATGCCGTGCGTTCGGTAAAATTTGACTTAAAATCGCAACATCGGACTGGAAGGCAACTAGCCGACACGCCGGTTGCGGCGCAAGCTCTCTATCAGATCGCAGGCCGCTTCCAGTCCGCCGGTAAGCGTGTTTGACGAGCCGTAAGCAAGGGCCGCCTGATGCCATTGCATGCGTACTGCCGCGTCGCCGGCTTTCCGGACCGCCTGTCGCCAGATTTCGGGATCGTCGTGATTGGCCACAACCAGTCCCGCCCCGCTGGCTTCGACATATTTTGCATATCCGCAGGCGGCCGACGCGATGACCGGCAGGCCATTTGCAAGCGCCTCGAGAATCACCGTGCCGGTATTTTCCAGGCGCGCCGGGTGCAGCATGAAATCGCTCGCGACCACAACCGCCGGGATGTCCTCCTGGATGCCCAGCAGGGTGACCCGGCTCGACATGCCGGACTTGGCAATCAGGCTGCGAAGCCGGATTTCCTCCTCGCTATCTTTGCGAAGACCGGCCACCAGCCAGTGGATGTCCGGGAACGGCTGCAGGGCCTTCACCGCCCGGTCAAGACCCTTCACCTTCGTTCTGTTGGCGATGCTCAAGGCAATGACGGCCTGGCGGGGAAGCCCGAACCGATCGCGGATTTCATTGCGGTCGCCGCCCAGCAACTCCGGCCGGCGACGTTTCGGATCGAGCGTCGGTCCGACAACATGGATCCGCGATTTCTCAGTTCGCCAGAAGTCGCGGTAAAGAGCTGCCTGGTGCTCGCTGAGCGCAATGACCTGCACGGCACCACCGGGGGCAAAAATCATCGATTCGAGTTTTTGCTGGCGAATGAAGCGAGGCGAAAACGGCCGCCACCAGCCGAGCTTCGAGGCAAAGTAGGGCGGGTCGCCGGCATAGTAGATGTCCAAGCCCGCCATCTTGTTGAAACCGACCACGCAGTCGAAATCCAGCCTGGCCGTCAGCAGCGTCTTTCCCAGCGCAAATTCGGTGCCCGGGTTGGAAAGAACCCGTGCCGGATGGACCTTTATCGTCGCCGAACTCTCGACATGACCGACCTGCCGCGTCGTCAGGATCGTCACGCTATGGCCGCGCGCGACCAGTCGGTCGCTGATATTCAGACAATCCCTCTGCAAACCCCCGTTCATAAAGAGGGCAGAGATTGCACAGCAGATTCTCATCACATGTTCCGGAGCGCCGCCCACCCCCAAGATCGACGGAGAGAGACTCCGGGTGCGCCCCAGACTTCCCCACTCAAACAAACACGCCGGGCGCTCAAATGTTGGTCGTGTTGAAAAAACGCATATGCTGTATATAGCGGCTTATCAAGAGACTTGGATGCTGTAGCGTTGGGGCTTTCCAAAAAAAATCGACCGGATCGCGATTATGAAGATTCCATGCATTAATTGTGGCTGCCAAGCCGGCTTCGCCTGAAAGCTGCCATACCCGTGCCAAAGGCCCTGCGTGAATACAACTGGCGGCAATGGCTGAGAATGCAGCCGCTGACACATGCCATCAAGACCGCCCGTTACCGGAAGATCGACCGGAGGTTCCTGAGCCTGCCGGCCAAGGCTTGCGACATCCAGGGCACTCGCGAGGCCGCCCGGAGTCGCGATGTGCTGCTCACCATCGCCTTCGGCGATGCCGAATGCCTCGATCTGCAGGTGCGGCTGATCAGGGGACTTGTCCGTCACGACCTCCACATCGTGGCCGACAACAGCATCAGCGAAGCTGCTGCAGACGAGAACAGGCATGTATGCGCGGCCTACGGCACCTCCTATGTCAGGCTGCCGGCCAATCCATGGACCGTGAAAAACCCGAGCCGGTCCCATGCCGCGGCGCTCAACTGGATGTGGCACAATGTTCTGAGACACGCGGCACCGGCCGCGTTCGGATTTCTGGACCAGGATCTCTTCCCGACGCAGCCATGCGACCCCTTCGCGCCTCTTCAAGATGTGGCGTTCTACGGTGACCTGCGCCGAGCGGGCGCTCGCTGGTATTTGTGGGCGGGCTATTGTTTCTTCCGCTTCGACGCCGTCGCCCGCAAGCCTCTCGATTTCGGGCTCGACTGGTTCGCCGGCCTCGATACCGGCGGGGCCAACTGGGAGGTGCTCTATCGGGATGTGGACCCGAACGCGCTGCCGCAACGGCCGATAACGGCATTCGCCGCCTTGCCCGGAGTTGAACTCAGGCGGGCCTATTGCGAATGGCGGGGAAGCTGGCTGCACGAAGTCGGCCTCGACGGCGATCTCTCGTTGAAGGCGAAGAAGCGCGAGGCCGTTTTACGCTTGCTGGAACCCACCCTTCAGGCCCAGCCCAGATCGGCGCGACAATGAGATTGGCAGTCGACACGGTGATCGAACTTTGCGATGGAACCTTGAATCCAGACCGCAAACACCCCGTACTCAATGGTCATTCGGTCACGCCCGATTATCGCAAGGACGTTCTGTTGCCGACAGTGAGTGTAATCATTCCGGTGAGAGACGGCGCGCCCTACATCGGCGAAGCCTTGCAGAGCATTCTGGACCAGGATCTGGCTGACATCGAAGTCATCGTCGTCGACGATGGCTCCTCGGACGACAGCGCCGCGATCGCGACGTCGCTCGGCGAGGGCGACGGCCGCGTCAAGGTCGTCACCAATCGCGGCAAAGGCATCGTCGACGCGCTCAATATGGGAATCGCGCTCGCGCGGGCCCCTCTTGTGGCGCGCATGGATGGAGACGACATCTCGCTGCCCGACAGGTTGCGCCTGCAGGCGGCGCGCTTCGACGCGGATGCCGATCTGCAGTTGCTCGGCACGGCGGGATTGCGGATCGACCGGGACGGAAAACCGTTGAGGCCAATAGAGGTTCCCATCGGCAACGAGCCGTTGCGGTCTGCCCTTGCCGGATACAATCCCATGCTTCATCCGACAGTGATGTTCCGGACCGAGGCCGTCCGGCGCGTGGGAGGCTACCGTCGCGCATTCACCTATGCGGAGGACTACGATCTGTGGCTGCGGCTTTCCGAGGCGGGAAAGCTGGCCAATATGGATGCGCGGCTGGTCAAATTGCGCTCGCATCCAGGACAGGTGTCGCGCGTGAAGGAGGATCAGCAAAAGGCGGCCGCTGCGCTGGCCAGGCAGTCGGCGCTGTTGCGCCGCTCCCGCGCCGAGCCGTTCGACGCAAACGGCCAACCCACGGAGGCCATCGGAACCTTTCTGGCATGGCGCGCCGCCACTGGGGCCGGTATCTCGAGCCTGGAGAGACGCGACATCGAATTGCTGCTGCGAACGGCGGACATACCGTTTGCCACGAGCTGCAAGCTGCTGCTCCTCGCGGCTGTCGGCGCCCCCTCGTTCAGGACGCTCGCGCTCGGGCCTCGACTGGCTTGGCGCAGGATGATCCGCCCTGCCAACATGCGGCCGAATTGATGCGGCCCGGCTGATGCGGCTTGTCGTCGATCTCACCAGCATGGCGCGCTGGCTCGGCCCTCCGGTCGGCCTGGTCCGCGTGCAGCGGCATTACAGCGCGGCCGCGGCCGCGTTCACGGCCTCCGATGTGGCGTTCACGGTGTTCGACCCGGTCGACCGGGTCCTCAGGCAGGTCTCGCCGCAACTGGCGGCGGAAATCATCGCCGGGGACATCTCATGCGATATGCATTTTTATCCGGACCCTGCCCGCGTCAAGGTGCAGTTTTACGATCGATGGCCGAACTGGGCGCGGCAGGCGCTGATGGCGATCATAAGACCGCGCCGGATCCTGATAACGGAAATCGGCGCGTTCACCCGGCACAATCCGGACAGCAGTCTCGTTCCCTTGCTTGAGCGGATCGAAAACCGGCTGATGAAGCCCAACGAGCGGCGGCTGGTCGCTCGCAACGACGGTTCACGCGTCCGGATCGTGCCGCTGCGGACGGTGGCCGGCAACAAACACGACCTCTTACCCGGCGACCATCTGCTCTTGATGAACAACGACTGGTCGCACACCGATATCCAACTTATTTCGCGCGAGTGCCTCTCGGCCGGCGCAAAGCTGATCGTGCTGCTGAACGACATCATCCCGATCCAGTTTCCGGAATGGTACAAACCGCATGACGTCACGAGATTCACGGATTACGTGAATCTCGCGATCAGGCTGGCGGACCGGTTCATCCTGACGTCCAAGCGCGTCACCGCCGATATGGAGGAGCATGCCGCCGGGCTCGGCGTTCACCTGCCGGACCTGAAACTGGTCCCGCTCGGCTGCGACAGCGCGCGCAAATCGAAGGCGGACGGCTCCCTGCCGGACGGACTTGAGGCAGGTCGCTACATCCTGTTCGTTTCCACCATCGAACCGCGCAAAAACCATTCGTTGCTCATGGACGTGTGGCGGCGCCTCGTTCAGGACGGAACGGTCGCGCATAGCGGTATGAAGCTGGTTTTCGTCGGCCGCAGCGGCTGGATGGTCGATGGGGTCCTTGAGAAGCTTCACAGCCATCCCGACTACGGCCAGAGCCTTATCCATCTCGACAACGTCGATGACGGGACATTGTCCCTGCTCTACCAAGACAGCGCGTTCTGCGTGTACCCGTCGCTTTATGAGGGATATGGACTGCCGCCCGTCGAGGCTCTGGCCTACGGAAAGGCGCTGATCGCCTCGACAGGCGGGGCCATCCCCGAAGTGGTCGGCCCATTCGGACTCTGCCTTGACCCACTCGATGTCGAAGGATGGGAAAAGGCCATGCGGGAATGGATCACCTCGCCTGAGGTCCGGACTAGCTACGAGGCGAAGGCCGGCGAATTCGTGGCGCGAAGCTGGGAGCTGGCTGGCCGGGAGACGCTGGAGGCCACGCTTGCGCCGTTCCCGGACGAGGTCGCGCCGGCGCGAGAACGAGCGCCTTAGGCTCGGCCACAGCCAGCCTCCGCCGGTGTTGCTGGACGCACAATCCCTTTCGGTCTAGCTTCCTTTCACGCACGACCGGTGGTGAATTTTTGAGGGAGATGAACCATGACTTTGCCAAGCGACGCTCTCAGAGACGCAATCGGCCAGACGCGGGACAAATGGGGATGGTTCGTGGCGCTCGGCGTGCTGCTGCTGATCTTCGGCGGCATCGCCTTCGGCAATCTGTTCATCGCCACCGTCGCCTCGGTGTATGTCGTCGGCTGGCTGATGCTGATGGCTGGCATCATCGAGATCATCCACGCCTTCGGAGTCAAGACCTGGGGACGCTT
Source organism: Mesorhizobium sp. M2A.F.Ca.ET.042.01.1.1 (assembly GCF_003997405.1). Classification (NCBI taxonomy): domain Bacteria; kingdom Pseudomonadati; phylum Pseudomonadota; class Alphaproteobacteria; order Hyphomicrobiales; family Phyllobacteriaceae; genus Mesorhizobium; species Mesorhizobium sp. M2A.F.Ca.ET.042.01.1.1. The sequence continues at coordinate 9,551 of NZ_RZRX01000077.1, read as the reverse complement.
CTTCTACTGGCTGCTGAGCGGCCTGCTCTACGCCATCGCCGGCTTTTTCGCCTTCGACAACCCGCTGCTCGCCTCGGCGGTGTTGACGCTGCTGCTCGCAATCGCGCTCATCGCCTCCGGACTTTTGCGGTCCTGGGTAGCCTTCAGTCACCGGCCGGAGCAAGGCTGGGGGTGGCTGCTCGCGGCCGGCATCATCACCATTCTGCTCGGCCTGATGATCGCCATGGGCTGGCCAGTCAACAGCCTTTGGGTGCTTGGCATCTTCCTGGCGATCGACCTGGTCTTCCAGGGCTGGAGTTTCATCGCGATCGGGCTGGCTCTGAAGCGGTAGAAGCAAGCGGCCATCGGGATCAGATTTCGCCGTCTAATTGCGAGGGCGGGCGCATGCCCGCCGGCGCGCACTCGTCTTCGTTTAGGACAACGGCTTTTGGTTCGAGTCGTCTCGCATCCCGCCGACATGATCCAGCAGGCGCGCCTTGTATGTGAATTCTCCAACGTGTCCGATTTCCTCGTCGACAAGGGCGCAAATCTCGCCGTTGCAGAGCTCGGTCCATCTGTTGCAGAAGGAGAGATCCTCGGAAGTATAGCTGCTCTTCGTCGCGATCGGGTCGAAGAAGCCATAGTGCAGCGGCGCTGACCTGTCCGGCCTCCATTGACGAAGCTCTCCCGTGCCAACCATCTGCTCAAGAACTGTACGATGGACGAGCGTCAGCCCCATGCCCACGCCAGCGACCTGGCAAATACCGTTCAGAACGTGAAGCCGCGTTTGGTTGCCGAGATTGACGACGAAGTCCTCGAGCGAAGATGAAAGCGGTCGCCGCTTAGGATAGACGCAGCCGATGATGGGCCGATCCAGTTGCAGCATCCGAAATACCGTCTGCGGCCTGAATTCCATATCGCTGTCAACGAACAGCAGGTGCGTGCGTTCAGGCTGCGACAGCGCAATCGAGGCCAAGTGATTTCGATTGGCCGCGATATCGGCGCTGTCACGGTATCTGATTTCGAAGAGGACGCCGCGAGCCGCGAAATTCGAACACAAAGCAACCAGACTGACGGCGCACTGGACCTTCATATTGCCGCCATAACAGGCAATCGCGACGAGAATATTCGTCATGAGCATCTCCCGGCCTTCGCAGTAGAGCAGAATCGAGAAGAAGCCACAATTCCTGGTTCGACGCTTACCGGATCTGCCTCAAGGCCGAGAGGTCAGAACGCGATTTCGGCGTCCAGTTGCGAGAGCGGGCGCACGCCCGCCAGCAGCGCCCTCGCCTCTGCCTCGTCCGTTTTCATCTGCGCCACCAGTGCGTCGAGGCCGTCGAATTTGAGCTCCGGCCGCAGGAAGCCGAAGAACGACACCTCACAGGTCTCGCCATAGAGATCGCCGGAAAAATCGAAGACGTAGGTCTCGAGCAGCGGCGCGCCATTGTCGTCGACGGTCGGGCGACGGCCGAAGCTGGCGACGCCGTCATGAAGCGTGCCGTCGGCACGGCGGAAGCGGACGGCGTAGATCCCCTCCCTGAGGGCGGCTTCCGGCGAAAGCCGCATGTTGGCGGTCGGGAAACCGAGCGTGCGGCCAAGCTGCTGGCCGCCGATCACCTCGGCCTCGACGGTGAAACGATAGCCGAGCAGGCCGGCGGCCTCCTCCACCTTGCCTTCGGCGAGCAGTCCGCGGATGCGGCTCGACGAGACCACTTCGGCGCCTTCATCGCGGAAGGCGTCGACGAGCGTCACGCCAAAGCCATGCCGTTCTCCCGCCGCCATCAAGAAGGCCGGGCCGCCCTGGCGGTCCTTGCCGAAATGAAAGTCGAAGCCGGTAACGGCATGGTGGATGCCGAGATTCTTCTCCAGCACATCGGTCACGAAAGCCTCGGCGGAGAGGGAGGCGAAATCGCGCGTGAAGGGCTGCTCGACCAAGGCGGCGAAGCCAAGTCCGGCGAGCAGCCGCGCCTTCATCGGCGGCGGCGTCAGCACGAAGAGCGGCACCTGTGGCCGGAACACCTTGCGCGGATGCGGCTCGAAGGTGAGCACCAAGGCGGGCACGCCATTGCGGCCGGCCTCAGCCAGCGCGCGCTCCAGGACGGCCTGATGGCCGCGATGGACGCCGTCGAAATTGCCGATCGCCACGACGCCGCCGCGCAAATGCGCAGGCAGCGGCGCGGCTGTGGAAAGACGTTCGAAGGCTTGCGTCATGTCAAAGCGCCCGTCATGGCCAGACTATCAACCTATTGCAGGCGCGGAATGACGGCGACCGGCCGGTAGCCGTGCTTTTCGAGAAAGGCCGCCAGCCTTGCGGGATCGTCGCCATGCTCTCGCGCGTGGATGCCGCCGGAGACATAGAGCACGTCAAAGCCGTTGTCGGCCGCGCCCTTGACATCGGTCATCATGCCGTCGCCGATGGCGAGAACCTCGCCTCGCTCGACGGCGCGCCCGAGCAATCCGGCGACCTCCTTCATCGCAACATGGTAGATCGGCGCGAAGGGCTTGCCTGCAATCAGCGTACGGCCGCCCAGTTGCGCGTAATCCCGCGCGAGCGCACCGGCGCACCAGATGGTCCGCTCGCCGCGCTCCACCAGGATATCGGGATTGGCGCAAATGAAAGGCAGGTTGCGGGCGCGCAGCCGATGCAGCAGTTCGGCATAGTCGGCGGGCTTCTCGACCTCGTCGTCATAGAGACCGGTGCAGACGACACCCGAGGCCTCGAATTCCTCGACAAGATCGACATCCAGCCCATCATAGAGCGTGAAATCGCGCTCCGGCCCGATATGGAAGATCCGCCTTGGGCCGTCGGCGATCAGGTCGCGCGTCACGTCGCCGGAAGTAACGACCCGGTCACAGGCGTCGGCGGGAACACCGATCACCTTCATCTGGGCAACGACGTCGGCGCTGCGGCGTGGCGAATTGGTGATCAGCACGACAGGCACATTGGCCGCACGTGCCCGGGCAAGCGCGGCAGCGGCCGCCGGAAAATGCCATTCGCCATTGTGAACGACGCCCCATATGTCGCACAGTATGGCCGCATAGCGCCTTGCAAGGGCGTCGAGCGAGGTGATGATGTCAGGCGTATCCGCCATGCCGTGTCCCTGATTTCGATTGCTGGCAGGCCGCGACAGACTGTCGGCCACGGACGGTCCCGAATAACCGAAGCGTGTGATCCTGTCACGAGCTTTCCAGATCACCACAGGCCGGGCCTCAACCTCGCCCGCGCCGGAAGCCCAGGGTTAACGCGGCGTCAAAAAGGCGGCGCGTTCTTGATGGTTTCGCGCAAGCTGAAATTTAACGATTTGTGACCATGGTACGACAGCAACTGCGACCATGGTCGTATCTCGGCATGGATCCTTGGCGGGGGTAAATACAATGATCCGCGATTTTTTTCGCGACAGGCGGGGTAACTACGCCTTGATGACGGTCATCACCATGGTACCGCTGATGGGCGGCGTTGCGTTGGCGGTCGACTATACTGAATTGGTGCGGGAGCGGCAGGAGACGCTGAACGCGCTCGACGCAGCGGGCATCGCGACGGCGCAGCAGATCGTCGCCGGCGCCACGGACGCCGAAGCCAAGGCCTACGCCAAAACCTTCTTCGAGGCCAATCTCAGGCACGTCCTTCCGGCGAACACGACGCTGACGGTAACGCTGCCGAACAATAACGCCGGCGGCGGCACGCTGGTTCTCGAGGCCGCCCTGAAGTACCAGCCTTACTTCCTGCCGGCCGCGGTCGCATTGCTTGGTGGAACCTCGGGCGATACCTCCGTCAGCTTGTCGGCCAGATCCGAAATCCGCCTAAAGAACACGCTTGAAGTGGCGCTGGTGCTCGATAATTCCGGCTCGATGAGTCTGAACGGCTCAGGTACCGGCCAACAACGAATCGAACTTCTCAAGACCGCCGCTACCGAATTGGTGACCATGCTAGCTGGACAGGCCGATTTAATGCGGCAGGTCAGCAAACCCGTGCAGTTCTCGCTGGTCCCGTTCTCCGCCTCGGTCAATGTCGGCCCGTCCAACAAGGACAAGAGTTGGATGGACCAGGATGGCGTTTCGCCCATCCATCATGAGGATTTCGATTGGTCACAGATGTACAAGAACGCGCCGGGTTATGATCCGAACAAGTACATCGAGAAAGTCGGCGATAGCTATTACAAGCGCGGCAGCGGCTGGGACGCAAGCCAAAATGCGAAAGCAACGCGCTTCAGTCTTTACGATGATAGCATGGCCACTACACGAACCTGCTCTAAAAAGAACAGCAACGGCTCATGTCAGACATACACTTACACGACTGCTCCCTATGAGGCTTGGAGAGGTTGCGTAGAGGCACGGCCCTACCCCTACAATGTTGACGACACGACTCCGTCGTCGGGGACTCCCGCGACGCTTTTCGTCCCCATGTTCGCGCCCGACGAAGCAGGTAATTTGTGGACCGACAGCACGCGCACAAGCACGAGCTCCTGGGGCTACAGCAACAACTGGTGGATAGATTCGAACGATGGTCTAACGGTGACTAAACGCCAAGCGGATATGCGGAAATATTTCCTAACCAAACCGTACAACGCTTCGACCGTATCGGCAGACGACGGCCCCAACGCCGGTTGCACGACGAGCCCGATCACACCCTTGCAGGATGTAACGACAACTGCCGGCAAGCAGACAATCCTCAGCGCCATAGATGCGATGACACCTACCGGCAACACCAACGTGCCAGAGGGACTCGCGTGGGGCTGGAGGACTCTCTCCAGCAATGAACCTTTCACCGAGGGCCGAGATAATAACGAGAGAGGCAACGACAAGGTTGTCATCGTGCTCACGGACGGCGCCAATACTTATAGCTCCGTCAACGATGGCAGCTACGCCAAGAACAGATCAACCTATGCCGCTTATGGATATACAGGACTGGCATATCCCGGTTCGGGCTCGGTGACCCGCATGTTCATGAACACCAGCTCAGCCGTCGGCAAAAGCACCTATACGGACGCCAACTATACCGCCGCTCTCGACGAGCAGATGCAAACGCTGTGCGCCAACGCCAAGGCCAACAACATCATCGTCATGACGGTTTCTCTCGATCTCAGCAATCAAAAAACGGCCGAGAAAAAGGCAATCTCCGCGCTCACCGCCTGCGCGTCGGACTCGCGCTTCCGCAGGGATCCAACCGACCCCAGCAAGCCCGCGAAGCTGTTCTGGAACTCGACCGGCGCCACGCTGTCGGACGACTTCAAGGCGATCGGCAGCGAATTATCGAACCTGCGCATCGTCAGTTGAGCACAATAAGCGGGGCCGCTCGAGCAAAATGCGCAAATTCTGGCATCAATTCTGCCGTGACCGCCGCGGCAACTATGCCCTCGTGACGGCAGTCGCCATGGTTCCGCTGATGGGGGCCCTGGCGGTGGGGGTCGACTTCACCGAGCTCAACCGCGAGAAGCAGATGGTGCTCAACGCGCTCGACTCGGCCAATTTCGCCTCCGCGGTGCGCCTTTCGCAGGGCGCGTCGGACGACGAGATCAAGGCCTATGCGGCTGCCTTCCTGAATTCCAATCTCAACGCCATCGATCCCGCCAACATTTCGCTCGATGTCACGCTGCCGAGCAGCCAGACCGGCGGCGGCTTGATGAAGCTTTGCGCGACGCTCACCTATCATCCCTATTTCCATCCGGCGGCGGCGCTGCTCAGCGGCGCGTCAGACGGCGACGCGCACAAGCCGATCCAGGTCGAGATGTGTTCCCAGGTGCGGCTGAAGAACACGCTGGAAGTGGCGATGGTGCTCGACAATTCGGGCTCCATGACAACCCCCGGCACCGGCTCGGGACAGAAGCGCATCGACCTGCTCAAGCAGGCCGCCAAGCAGCTCGTCGACACGCTGGCGCAGCAGGCAGCGCAGATCAAGCAGATCGACAAGCCGGTGCAATTCAGCCTCGTGCCATTCGCGGCCTCGGTCAATGTCGGGCCGAGCAACGACAACGCCCCCTGGATGGACACCTACGGGCTGTCGCCGATCGCCAACGAGAATTTCGACTGGTCGACGCTAAACGCCCCCGACAAATACGCTCAGAAAATCAACGGCATCTGGTATAAAAAAGGCACCGGCTGGGGTCCGGCGGAAGGCCAGATACTGACCCGATTCGAGCTCTATCGGGATATGAAGGTCGTCACCAGCCACGAACGCATCGCCGGCAGCAAGCGGGTCGTCTGCGACAAGTACCGATCCAATCATACCTGTTCCGATAGCCACGACGAATACGACTACAACGACACCTATGGCCCGTTCGCGAGCTGGCAGGGTTGCGTGGAAGTGCGGCCATATCCCTACAATGTAGACGACACGCCAGCCTCCGGCGGCCCCAACAACACCGGCATCGGCGTCGGAGATCCGGCGACCATGTTCGTGCCGATGTTCGCGCCGGACGAACCCGGCAACCATTGGAAAGTGACGCAGGATCCGGACGAGCCGAACCCGGTCACCTACGGCGCCGCCAACAGCTGGTGGAACGACGACCCGTCGAGCACCACCGGCAAGACTAGGCAATCCAACATGGCCAAGTATTTCATGCCGCGGCCGATCGATGCGCCGGTGCTGTCGAAGGGCGCAGGCCCCAACTACAGCTGCACAACCACGCCGATCACACCACTCACCGATGTCACCCGGACCGATGGGCTTGCAACCATCAAGGCGGCGATCGACCTGATGCAGCCCAACGGCAACACCAATGTGCCCGAGGGCATGGCCTGGGGCTGGCGCACGGTGTCGAGCGCCCCGCCCTTCACAGAGGGGCGGCCGGAAACCGAGCGCGGCAACGACAAGGTGGTCATCGTGCTCACCGACGGCGAGAACACCTATTCGACGGTCAGCTCGGACCCGGCCGGCAACAAGTCGACCTATGCCGCCTATGGCTATACCGGCGTCGACTATAACGGCACCTCGGTCACCCGCCTGTTCGGCGGCACGTCGAGCGCGATCGGCCAGTTCAACTATTCGTCGAGCAACTACACCGCCGCGATGAACGAGCAAATGGCGAAGCTGTGCGACAACGCCAAGGCCGGCAGCATCATGGTGATGACGGTGGCGCTCGACATGTCCTCGACCAGCTCAAGCGACCAGAAGGCCATGGCTGCGCTGAAAGCATGCTCTTCCGACTCCCGCTTCCGCAAGGACCCGACGGATCCAAGCAAACCGGCCAAGCTGTTCTGGAACGCAACGGGGGCGACGCTGTCCGACAACTTCAAGGAGATCGCCAACGAGTTGTCGAACCTGCGCGTGGTCGGGTAAGGCGCGCTGGCGTAAAGGGCAATCCCATCAAGCCCTTGCGACGTTTGACGAAGCGGCGCACATCTCGGGAACTTTCCGGAGATCCCGATGCCTGACGCCGCCAACCACCTCACCTTCGCGCTGATCTGCCTGGGCATGGTGCTCACACCCGGCCCGAACATGATCTACCTGATCTCGCGCTCGCTGTCGCAAGGGCCGAAGGCGGGGCTGATCTCGCTCGGCGGCGTGGCGCTGGGCTTCCTGTTCTATGTCGTGTCGGCGGCCTTCGGCATCACGGCGCTGATCTTCGCCGTGCCTTTTGCCTACGACGCGCTGCGCTTCGCCGGCGCGCTCTATCTGTTGTGGCTCGCCTGGCAGGCGCTCAAGCCCGGCGGACGCTCGCCCTTCCAGGTCCGCGAATTGCCCAGGGACAGGCCGCGCAAGCTTTTCGTCATGGGCCTGATGACCAACCTGCTCAACCCGAAGGTCGCGGTGCTCTATCTGTCGCTGCTGCCGCAGTTCATCAATCCGGCCAAGGGCCATGTTCTGTCGCAGCTTTTGGTGCTTGGCGTGACGCAGATCTCGATCAGCCTCACCGTCAACGCCATCATCGCGGTGACTGCCGGCTCGATCGCGACCTTTCTCGCCGGGCGGCCGTTCTGGCTGGTCGTGCAGCGCTGGATGATGGGCACGGTGCTGACAGCGCTGGCGCTCAAGATGGCGACCGAGGCGCAGAGATAGGGCGCATTGATATTCAGGTGAGGCCGGCCGCGAATGGCGGCCTGACCTGAATCCCAACGCACCCTACGGGCGTACCTCTACATCGGCCGGCGCACCGGCCGGATCTGCTCCGGCTCGACCACCTTGCGGTAGAGGTGCCAGGTCGCGTGGCCGAGGATCGGCATGACGACGGCGAGTCCGGCAAACAGCGGGATCGAGCCGATCACCAGGAGCACGGCGACCGTCAGGCCCCAGAGGGCCATCGTCAGCGGATTGGCCATCACCACGCGGGCCGAGGTCTCGATCGCCGCGACGGCGCCGACGTCGCGGTCGAGCAGCAGCGGGAAGGCGACGACGGTGGTGCCTAGAACGACAGCGGCGAAAACGAAGCCGACGGCGTTGCCGACGAGGATCAGCGTCCAGCCCTTGCCGGTCGTCAGCACGTCACGCACGAAGGCGCCGACCGAAGCGGGCGGCTCGGCGCCGAACAGGCTGGTGTAGAGTGTCTGGGCGGTGAACAGCCACAACAGGAACAGCGCGAAGAGCAGGATGCCGATGACCGCGATCGAGGGCAGCGCCGGCGAATGGCGCACGTCCAGCGCATGATGCCAGCGGCTGCTCATGCCAAGCTCGCGCCGGCGGCTGATCTCATAGAGGCCGATGGCCGCGAACGGGCCGACCAGGGCGAAACCGGACATCAGTGGATAGACGAGCTGGATGGCGTTCGAGCCCGAGCTCCATTGCGTCAGGATCAGGCCGACGATCGGATAGATCAGGCACAGGAACACGTAATGCGAAGGCTTGGCCCAAAAATCCTCGGCGCCGAGCTTGAGCGCCTCCCAAAGGTCCGCGGTCGAGATGTGGCGCACCGTGGGCTGAACATGCGCGCCGTACGCATCCGTCATGACATGAAAACCAGCCATAACCGTCCTCCGTTTCTATCGGGGGCGGTCACCGCCTGGGTGGCCGCCCATGGCTGCCACTTTCAAGAACGTCGGGATGATAACCGATCTTCCGGGAAAAGTCGCCGCTTCATGCGATTTTCCTCACCTGCCCGGCAAAAGCCATGATCGGCGGTATCAGAGGCCGGATGAGCATCTCGACCACCGCCCTCCCCGATATGAACCGTCGCATGCTGATCAAGGCCGCTGGCCTTGCAGCACTTGCCGGCATCGCCGCCTGCAGCACGGTCACGGTGCCGACCGGCGAAGGCGCCGGCGTCTCTTCGTCCGCCACGGCGACGCTGGCCGGCATTCGCACCACGGCCGGGCTGCCGGCGCTGGTTCCCGACACGCAGCTCGAACAGGCGGCGCTGCAGCAGGCCGGCTACATGGCATCGCGCGAACGCATGAGCCACACCACCGGCTGGGGCAAGGATTTCGCCTCGCGCATGAAGGACAATGGCGTGCGGGGCGCGGCGGCCGAAAACATCGCCGAAGGCCGCTTCGACCTGCAAAAACTGTTCGACGTCTGGATGCATTCGGACGGCCACCGCCGCAACATGCTCGATCCGGACTTCAGCCGCTTCGGGCTGGCTTATGTGCGCGACGGCCGCGATCCTGCCTTGCGCTACTGGGCGCTGGTGCTGGGCCGATAG
>NZ_RZRX01000076.1:0-24631 GCF_003997405.1 Mesorhizobium sp. M2A.F.Ca.ET.042.01.1.1 | reverse complement strand
TCCTGCTCTATCGCTTCGCGGATGGTGGCAGCCTGACCTTCATAGTCGAAATGCCAGCAGCGCTGCGTGTCGAGTTCACACGCCAGCGAACCGAAGGGCACGACAGACGATTCCCAAAGGTCGACCAGTTGTGCGCCATCCCTGACGGGTCGTCGGAAATGGCAACGCACGTGGAATTTTCTCTGGAGCTCGGAAATCGAAGCCGTTTCTTCGTCGATAACGAGGATATTCGAGTTGTTGGAAAAAAGGAGATCGTCGGTCGTCAATCGTCGATATTCGGGATCAAAGCCTCCCATTACCCAGACAAGCAAGGCGCCTTCCTCTCTGTAGAAAGATCGGCGCCCGGCGACGACATCGAGAAATGTCGTCGAGAGCTGCACTTCGAAAGCGATGCGCCCGGATGGTCCTGTGGCTTGAACATCTGGTTGTCGACGGCTCTGCGGATCCTGTGAGGATCGCCATTGGCGCTCGGCCAGAATCCGGGAATATGATGGATCGGCCTCCAAACTGCGCACGATCAAGCGCTTGATGCGTTTGTGCGGCTCGCTTTCACCGATGCCGTCATATTTGCGGGCGAGGATTTCTTCGCGTGACAGCGGGCTGCGGGTCTCTGCTGGGCAGGACCCATCTTCGGTCATGTGTCGAAAGAAAAACCGCTTATGCTGGTTCGAAACCAAATAGGAGGGCACCGAGCATAACGAACAGCGGAAACGGGGATTCTTTGCCAGGCGTTCACGCACAATTACGCGCTCAGCGATCAGTTCTTCGTAGCGTTGCCCCCCGATCCATGCTCTCGCATCGATAAACTCGCCGCTGTCACAGTCCAACAATTCGCTAATGGCAGGGTCATCGACGGCCAGAGCAGTGGCTAGCGGATCGAATGTGACGTTACCTCCAAGCCCTCGGTCAATGGTCAAACAGTCGCCTCCCGATCGTTTACTTGGCCGTTTGCGAATTGGTCGAGCATGAGTTGGCGCTGAACATGCGAATGGTCCACATGCCGCTTGATCATGGTACCTCGACCACCGGCGCAGGAGCCAGGATGTCGCTTGCTTCCCAGCCTTCGCCCTCCGGCGTCGCGACGAACTCCCGATCCCAGATTCCCCAGCGTGCCGGTAGCGGGACTTGCGCCAGCGGATTGTGGACGTAAGTCAGCGGGCGGACGCGACGAGAGAGATTACCGAGACTGACGCGGGACCAGATCACACCCGAAATATCGGCAAAACGCTGATCGAGGAATGCAGTACGGGGAATCGGATTGCGTTCGCGCTCAATGAGCGGCGCCGGGTGAAACCCCTCCTCGACAACTGCTCCGGTCCCGCGATCGATGGCTATGAACGCGTCTCCGATCGGGAAAAGCGTGGTCATGATTAGGGGAAGGGGCTGTTCGGAGACATAGACGCCGAAGCGGCTCGCGCTGATCGCGATAATCCGGGTATCCTGAGGCGCGATCACGCCCTGTTCGATGTAACGAGCGATCTTCTGGGCCTTGGTCCAGAAGGCCCCAGACGTTCGCAATTGTGCTTGACGGATCGGTGCAGCAAAGAGGCCTCCGCCCTGGTTCATGGGGATTGGTCGCCCAATCTGATCTGGCCCGGGGGCACCTTCGTCGGGAGCGATCGCTTCGATCCAGATACGCTGGCCGTTTTCGATGACGCAGAGATCAGGTTGGCCGCCATCGCGTTGCCGTTCGGATACCGGCAGCAATTGACGGCCTGCCTCGATCAGTGTGCAGCCCAGATACATTTCCCAGAACCGGCCATCGACATCGCGAGCGAAGCCTTGTCGAAAATCTGGATCGGCATAGGGCTCGTAGGTCGCCCACATGGATTCGATCAGCTCGTGAAGCTGCCGTTCGATCGGCGACTCAGCAACTTTCAGGTTCTCGAAACCACGATCGAGATTGGGACCTTCAATGTCAAACAGTCGGGACATCTCTAACCAATCCTGTGTGCCGGCAACTTGGTCATCCTCGACGCATCATTCGTTCGACATGCACGCGTTGATAGCCATGCGAATGAACCTGCTGACGCAACTGCTTGATATCTTGTACTCCGAACGCCACGGCGGCTTTGAGCGGGCTGGCAAAGGTCGCGTAGTAAGTCCAACGCACGCCGGCGGGAAGCGGCGCATTTTGCCGACGATCGGTGATGACGATGTCGCGGGGATCGCTACTGTTGCGGAAGGCATGGAACGTGAACCAGTCCGGGCGACGATAGCGGGCGGCCTTGGTGAATGGCACTGACTGGACTTTCACGTCGGTTTGATCGAGCGCCCAACCGCGCTGCTCTAGGATCTGCCGCACCATGTGGCCCACCATCTGCTTGACACGGTCCGCCAGCACCTCCTTCCGGAACTCGTCGAGGAGCCGTTCCTCGATGCCTTCGACGGCGGGTTTGCCTAGTTCGGAAGCAGTCTCCAGACGCGCGATATTCTCGGGCCGGGTGAGAAAGGTCCAAATGCGTTGGCCAAGGTCGGAGGCATAGAGCGAGGCAAATTTTTCTGGGCTATAGGTAAACATGACCGTCCATCCTTTACTGGGCAAATATGGACGGTTATACGTTTCTGTCAACGGCCGGTCGATGCGGCTGCCGTTTTGACCGGGGGGCGACTTGGATTTCGATGATCTCGTAAAGGCGGTGGCACCACCGCCGAATCGCGTCGGCAAGTCCGAAGGGCCGCATGAGCACCATCTTTATGAGGGCGCAGTGATGGTCGCCTATGCGATGCACTTGTTGCGCGCCGAGGACGTTGATGACGTTCGTATCCATCCTGACGGCGAGCATGGAAAGCAGTTCGACTTTGCGGCTTGGTTGCAGCGGCGCGGGTTCGAAAAAGTCTCGAACCACGGCAGCACGTCTTACGGAGGATGCTATCGAAGCGCTGCGGGCCAGACCATCACCGTCAATCCGAAGTCCGGTCTGGGGGATGTGGTCGCGCAGGCTGGCGACCGGGTGATCTCGGCCGAGTGTAAGGGCGGCATCATCAATACGCGGCATCCTGGTCAGGTCTCGCGCCTCTACAGGGGATTATGCGAGACAGTGGGACTGCGCTCCGCGCTGCGTTCTTGCAGGCATCGAGATCGCGCTAGTGGGCAGTCGAGCCGCTCGGCCAGGCGCAATGTGCCGTCCGTTTTCGGAACGACCGCGACCTGACGTCCTCGCAACGGCGTCGCCATCAAGTGGCGAGGTCATCGATGTGCGGCCGTCTGAATGTGAAAAGCATGCGGCAGAGACCGGCGGGGCTGCTGGTCTGCGCCGCGATAGATGAAGGGGCAATACGATGAGAAGGGTGCTGACGGTCGGGGTGGCGTATACCGGCGACGCGATCGAGGGGGTGGAGATTGAGAATCTCGGATTGTGCAAGGCCAGCGTGGATCGAGAGAAGGCAGCCTATCCGCTCTACGAATACGACACCATCATCATCAATCCCGAGAGCTATACGCATTTCCTATTTGGCCAAGGCGGCGAGTTCTCGAACGAGCCGAACGAACTGGGCAAGCTGAAACGTCAAAAGGACAGCTATGACATCGACTCCGCCTTCGACGAGGAGGATCGGGAGAAGGAAATGGTGGCGGCGATTGCTGACGGCGCCACGGTCGTCTGGTGTCTTTCCGAACCCAAGCGGGTGAACTTTTTCGGCTATCGCGAGACGCATCTGGGCTATGTCGCGCCGAAGCTCGCGAGCTTCGTGAAGCGATCGGATCTCCTCGTAAAGAAGGGACGCAGGATGGGGGCGATCGATCCGGATAGCCCTTTCGCACGTTATTTCGAGGTACTGGCTAAGACCGGAGGCTGGACACTGTGCCTTTCGGATCCCAGCGAGGGTTATGCCTCGATCGCGACGACGCCCGAAGGCTACAGTCTGGGCGGCAAGGTGACGTTCGGGGCGACGACGGGCTGGCTTTTGAGCCCGCCGACCTCTCAGGAGGCCCAGAACCAGCTTGTGCGCGATAGTCTCGCCCTAGAGAAGGCTGACCCTGTCCACGAGAAGTACTACGGGCTGTTTCTCAGCCATACGGGTGTCGACAAGCCCTTTGTGCGCCGGCTGCGCAAAGATCTTCTGGCGCATGGCGTGCCACGAGTGTGGTTGGACGAGGCCGAAATCGATATCGGCGATTCGCTCATCGCCAAGATCGAAGAGGGCATGAAGCTCAGCCGCTACATTGCGGTTGTGCTGTCGCAGAAGTCGATCGGCGCTCCATGGGTGAAGAAGGAACTCGACGTGGCGATGAACCGGGAAATTGCCAGTGGCGAGGTGGTCGTGCTGCCGCTGCTTTACGAGGAGTGCGAGCTGCCTGAGTTTTTGAAGGGCAAGCTTTATGCCGACTTCTCGGATCCGGAAGATTACGAGGTTGCATTGGCCAAGCTATTGCGACGGCTTCGCATTGCCCGATGACGCAGGAAGCACGAGGCACGGGCATCGACGGTGGGGCGGGCTCAGCGGGAGGACCGGATGGTTTCGGCTCGCTCGACTATTCCGCGCTTTCTGAAGCGGACGCCGGCGCTGTGAAGGGAGCGATTGCGCGGGGGGAGAATTTTCACGGTTATATCCCTTCCGCGAGCCTCGAATTTATCATCAGGAATTATCGGGCGCTCGCCGCACTCGGGCTTCTCGAAGCGCCATGGCTCGACGCTTATGTTCACACCTCGCATTTCGCGCCATACGGCGCTTCGACCCTGAAATCTGTCTTCGACGCGTGCGATCGTGATCGACTGCGTTCACTGAAGCCTTTGAGCCAGGTGGCTGCGGGAGGCGATCGGTTCACCCTGTTTCGTGGCTGCGCCGGTCCGGTGCACGAGCTTGGCATGTCCTGGACCTCGTCGCTCGATAAGGCAATCTGGTATGCAGCACATCATGCGGCATACTATGACCTCGCCAATTGCGCGGCCTATGTGGCAACGGTGCCGAGCAGCGATATCTACTGTCAACTTGATCACTACGACGATGACTTTATCGTCTATCCCTTGCGAGCTTGGCGGATTGATGTGCCCGCGTCGGAGTTTCGTTTAGACCGCCCCAGGTAAGGCGTTTGCAACAGCCTGTGCTGCGAGCCGCTCTGCCTTGATCCACGCGATGAGGGCTTCGGTCGCATCCTCCGTCTTTCCCGCGTTTAGATAGGCGTCTATCTGAAGCGAGAATTGGACGAGCAGCATGCGCGTCAGGAACTCGACATCTCCATAGGTAACAGCCGGTTTGCCCTTGGCAGTCGGGAGATCATTGTGCAGCGTTGGCCAGGTGCCGTGCAGGACGCGTGATCTCGCGGTTGTAATGGCAACGACGAGTTGCTCAACAGTGACCGGATGAGGAGGATTGACCTGATCGCTACCCGTCAATCCGAAGATGGCGTCAAAGCTATCGAGCAAGCGCTGCTTGCTGCCGCTCATGCTCTCGGCGCGAAATAGCACTTCGATGGCCGTCTCGAGCTTGGCGACGGCGACTGTGTCGAGACTTTCAGCCAGTGCCTCATGGTACCAATAGGCTGCGTTGCACCAAGCCTCGTCGAGGTCCGGTAGTGGGCTTGTCGCAGCGAGATAGGCAGACAGGCGCCTACCCATCGAGTCAAGGAGCGGCCGCGCGGAGGCTATGTGTGCAGCGATCAGCTCGGGTGCTCGCGCCAAAGCGGGCAACCTGTTCTGGGCGCCGGTGCTAAGACCGCCTCCCGCTTCTCTGGAGACGTCGGCGCGCCAAACCGGCGCAGCGCGGCCGGTTGCTCGGGCGATACCGCGCATGTCCGCGCCCGGGGAAATGAGTTGAACGGCAGCGAGGGCAATATCCGTGGCGAGGTCTGCCGCCGCGATGGATTCTTCCTTCGCGCGGCCGGGAACTTCGACAAACGCCATCCACGGAGCATGGCGCTGAATAGCCATGTCAATGAGTTGCGCGAATTGGAAGCCGCCGGGTTTGGGGTCGATTACCCGCTTGCCGCGAAGGGCTGCCCACATGCCGCGCGCCCATCGTTTTAAGGGAGGGAGCGGTTTGGGCCAAAACTCGTCGCGCGAAATCCCGAAGCTCTCCGTTGGGAAGTCATGCAGATGGTAGAAGGTCACGGGACCGACGGTGAAGCTGTCGATGGGAGGCGGGAACAGGGTGCAGGGGACGACATGCTGGCGCACCGCTGTCTGTTGGGCGAACCACTCATCGATGGCGGCATGCAGCCCGTCGAAGTCTGCTGCAGTCAGAGATGAGACAGAACTCGTCTGCCAACGGCTGATAACTTCACCCGCAATGAATTTCGAGAGCGTGGCATTGCTCGCCTTGTGGCTATTCTGCCCCGTTGCTGGCCTGAACGTCTTGGCGAGATCCCCGATTGCCTTAATGCCGGCGCGGGAAAATCCCGTTGCCGTCAACGTTTGCAGGTTGATCGAGGCGTTATGGATGTCGTTGCGCTCCAGTAGCTCGGACAGAGACTCTGCGCTGTGCGGCTGGGGCGTTGCGACGCTGACCGCCTTCATTCCGGCGAGCGCATTGCGTGCAAGGGTAACTTGCTCAGGGGTCATGGTCATTGCCCGACATGGAGTCTCCGCAGGAATGTTCGGGCGGTGACCAGTACGACATGCAGGCGGAACGTACTGTGGTCTTCGTCCGAGAGCCCTGGGTGGGAGCCCTCGGTGTGCAGCATCTTGAACAAACCGTTGATGTAGTTCTTGCCGTCCTGAGTCCACTCGTTTCGGTCGGTTGCAAGAAAGCCGATGTCGGCGAGGAGGGCGCGCCGGTTCTCAGAACTCGGTCGTTGTGCAGCCTCCTGCGGACGGACGTGGCAGGCGATGTCGTCGAAGAGACTTTCGAGAAAAGTCCGAAGCTGGCCGTTACAGGCGGCCCAATCGCCGCGGGTGTGAGCTTCGATCGCTTGGTCCAGGTGGCCGAGGGGTGTGGCAAAACCGAACGATTTGAGGAGCTGATGCACCTCGTCGTCAGTCTCAGGTAATTCGATCTCGCTCGGCAGAGCGGCGCGGATCGACGCATTGCGCCCATAGTCGTCCCAGGCCAACACATATCCGTCGCGCGCTAGCCCGCGTGCGAAGGCTGTCTGTTGGGGATGATCTGAGTCGCGTTGAGCCAATTGTGCCGCTTGACGGATAACGGCCTCACCCAGCGACATGCTGCCGTCGAGCGTGTCGAGAACGGTCCCGGACCGTTGTACGACTATGCGGCCGAGAAGGTCGCATTTCTTTGCGACGCTGAGACCGGTGCTGGAGGAGATTTCGTCTTCGAGGCCGAGACGAAGTACGACCTGGTTGAAGCGCGCCTGACTGTGCTGTTCGAGGAGTTCGACGGCAGCGATGAGGGTGGGTCGTGTGAACGGTTGAGATCGCATGGCAGCCTATTCGAAGCGCAGGCCGAACAAGCCGCCGGTATCCGTCGCGTCCGTCAGTTTCGTTTCCATCACGTGAGCTCGAACATCGAAGCCTTGCCGGAAGCCCTCTGTCGGCAGCGCGTCAGAATTCATCGTGACGATGTACTGGAAGCCAAGTGCTTCCGCCCGCTCAGCGCCGAGTTGGAGCGCCTTGGCGACCTGCCGCTCGTCGACGCCATCGAACAGATGACTGTCGTGGATGAGGAAACCAGGGCCGCGGCCGTTCTTGAGGCTGATTTCGGTCAACATGAGATCGAAGCAAAAGATCTGCATGTTGGTGATGCCCT
Organism: Mesorhizobium sp. M2A.F.Ca.ET.042.01.1.1; assembly: GCF_003997405.1. Lineage (NCBI taxonomy): Bacteria > Pseudomonadati > Pseudomonadota > Alphaproteobacteria > Hyphomicrobiales > Phyllobacteriaceae > Mesorhizobium > Mesorhizobium sp. M2A.F.Ca.ET.042.01.1.1. Next base: position 16,987 of record NZ_RZRX01000076.1, on the reverse strand, counting down.
TGCTGCGTTGCCCGTCGATATGGACCTCGAACTGCGGGCCACCGCCAGTCTCTGAAATCGTCAGGCTTCCCGCCTTCTCGTAGAGGGATTCCGACAGGGATTCGAATGCGAGGATCGCGTCGCGGATGACGTCGCCCCGCTCATGGATGTCATCGCGCAGCGCTTTCGACAGGTTGGCTCGTTCGATGTCGAGCTCGGCCTTTGTACTTTCGATGCGCTCCGCGGTCTCGAGCCGCTGGCGCAGGCCTTCGACCTCCGCCTCCGCGCGACCGGCTTCTTCGCGCAGGCTGGTGTAATGCTCAAGTGCTCCGCCGGAACGCAACACGCCCATGATCTGCCGGCGGCGCCGGTCGCGCTCCGCAATGCGTTGATCCCGCTCGCTCATTCGAGTTTCGGCCGAAGCGATCTCGGCGTGGAGATGGGCGCGACGGTTCTCGATGATTGTGCGATGGAAGCGCTCAACTTCATCGAAGCGGCGGCGCACCATGTCGGGCAACACGACCCCCGCTTCGGCGTAAAGCTTGGTCACATCGCCGAGATCGGGTGCGTCTTCTTCGGTGAGCGAGGCGCGAAGCTGCTGGAGGAGATCGCCGTCGACGACGTTCTCGACGTTGAGGCCGTCGATTTCGCGGGTGATGTCGTTCGCCTCACGCTCCAGAGCCTTGTACTCGGGCACGACTTCAAAGGTTTCAAGCTGGCGGCGCAGTCGCTCGGCGCGCGCCTCAGCGACGGTGAGGCGGGTGCGAAGATCGGCGGCTTTGCCGAAGAACCGACCGAGATCGCCGCTCCGCGCGGCTTTGCGAAGCTCCTGGGCGACCTTTTCTTGTGCCCGCAGTTCCTGAAACCGGCCTGGAATGCTCCAGTCTAGTCCGAGCAGATAGCAAATCGAAACCTGTTGATCCCACGTCTGCTGCATCGAGGAATGCTGCATGGGCTGCTGGAAGCCGCCGCTGAGCTGCCGCCGCGCAAAATAGGAGAAGAGCGAGCGGAAAGAAGGCTGGAAGCGCTCGGTCTCGTCGCCGGCTGAGATCGGTAGGCCGAACCAGAGCGCACCGAGGTTGGCCTTCCAGTTTTCGTTGGAGAGTTCAAGCAGGCCGGCACGTTGGTCGAGTTGAGGTGCAAGCGGCCACGTCTCGACGGGGCCATTCAGAAGGATACGGCTGGGCTTTGCGCCGCTGCGTGCCGCCGAGATGGTCTCGCCGGCGATGTCGACGGCGACATCGAAGGTCCATGGCGAGAGCGCGTCGGAGCGGAAGATGCTTTCCTTGCGGGCGTCGGCGCCGAAGAGGAAATGCACCAGCTCGATGAAGCTGGTTTTGCCGGCGCCGTTTCTGGACTGTCGATCGTTTGCGCCTTCGCTCTTGTCGGCCAGAAGGATGTTGAGCCCGGGCCGGAAGGTCAGCGTCTTGAATGAGGCAAGGTCACTGCCGAAGCGGCGGATCATGACTGAACCCTCCGCACCAGGCCGCGCTCGAAATCAAGCGCGCCGATCGTGTAGAGGAGATCCAGCGCCAAGATGAACCACTGATAGTCGACCGGAGCATTGGGCGTATGAAGCGTTCGCCGACCGCGTACCTCGTCCCACAGGCGCGACATGGTCATCGGCCGCTTGAGTATATCAAGCACCTCGGCGCCGACGCCGATCAACGCGCGATCCGGGCGGACATGTTTGGTCGGGAGGATCACATTGCCTCCACGGGAACGGCCGGGTCTTCGAATATGTCGCAGCTGTCGAAGAAATAGGTGAGAACCGCCAGCGCTGCACCCTGACGCTTGGGCTCACCATTGAATCCGGCGTAATCCTGAAGATGCTTGAAGATCGTATCGGCAGGAAGGTCCAGAGCCTTGAGTTCGGCATAGCGCGTGCGGAAAGCCTCGGCGATGCGCTCGCCAAGATCGGGCCGGGGGCTCTTGCGAAAGAAGGTATCAACCAGGCTAGACTTGCGGCGACCGATGCGAAGGAGGAGCCCCGATTCCTCGGAAAGCGCATTCTTCTCCAGCTTCTCAGGCGACGGCGGCGTCAGAGGCGGATCCCCCGCATTAGGCTCCTGGCGCTGCAAAGCGTCGATGATCGGCATGAGATCGGACATGACCAGGCGATCGACGATTGCGATCGAGGCGGCCGGACCGAACAGAGCCTGCAGGGATGACAGATCGAGCCCCATGGCGAGCTGTAGGAGTTCGGGTTCTGACCAGGTGGCGATTTGGAGCGGAGCATGGGCTTGGCGCAGGCCATTCAGATGCTGCACGGCATTCGGCGGCAGACCGCGTCCGTCGTTGTGGACGAAAACCCATTCCTGCATGTCGTCGGACCAATGGCCGCGTGCGCCATGGAAGTCCTCATCGACCTTTTCGATGAGGTCGGCTTCCCTCATGGCGTCCGGTGCGTAACACTGAAACACCGACTGCGTGCTGATGCGGCGCCCGTCGCACTTCAGATCACCGTAGGGGCCGTAGGGCCGTACTTCTTCGAAATCGGCTCCGAAGGCGTGGCCGGCGAGACGAACGAACCAATCCTGGAAGGCTGTGCCTCGTTGCGTGTGGAATGCCAATCGGAACCGATCAACGTAAATGGACCTCTGCAACTCATCCATGGCGCCGCCTTGGCGACGGTACGTCGCTATGCCTCGACCGGTGCGGTTGGGAGGATAGGGCGGCCGTCATCTCACCAAGGTGATGGATGCGCAGCGCGGGCCGCTTCGGCAGCTTTACGGTCAACTCAAGCGTCCCTCCGACCGCTTCCACATAGCTGCGGAGTGTCGAGAGGTACATATCGGTTTGTTTCTCGATTTTGGAGACTGAGGGCTGCTTGATCTTGAGCGCCGTCGCGATGTCGGCCTGGGCCTTGCCAGCGATTTGCCGCAACTCCCGCAATCCTTCGATCCCCTGCGTCCGCGCCTGATGTCCGACACGGACTTGCTCTCCCTGATCGGAAGCTTGCTGTGAGGCGTTAACATCGTCGAGGCGCCCGGCCATCGGGGTGATCCTTTGTGGCGGTCTCCAGGCTTTTGCGTTCTGCAGAAGCATCATGCCGACCGAAAGGGGTGTATCTTTGGGAGTCTTGCGGGTTGCCGTTCCAGCTGGCGAATGTGCGGCCACTTCTCAGTGGAGCGCGCAGAATCGACGACCCAAATCGGCTCAGGTTGTATAGCTTTGAGGCTATGTCAGGTCAATGGCAACGCGTGCACTTCGGTTGCCGATGTGGGAAATGCCGTTGCAGCAAAGGCAGCAGCCGCCGATGTGGCTAAAGCCAATCAAGCAGCGGCTCCAGCCGAATTTGATCGGGCGTACCATGCGCGTTCCTCAGACGCCTTGCCGATATCGAGGAGAAAGACGCTGTGATGCCGAGGCAATTGTGCAACAATCTGTTGCACAAATTCGCCACCCGGCCAGGCCTTCGCAACGGCACACAGAGAGGTAGGCGGCTGAGGGTTCACGCAGCCTCCTTCAGCAAAGGTTTGCGCCTCTTCCGTGACAACAGTTCGCGTAAAAATTTGTCCCACCTAGCCATAGCTGTCCGCTTTTCGGGCATATAGTTCCAGCGATCATAGCTTTTGGAGCTGACGTCCTGGAGTGTGTGGTTTTGCAGCCGATCACGTATCTCCTTCGACAGGCCGGCCTTGCCAGCAAGAGTCTTCCATGTTCGGCGGAGATCGCGGTTGGTCACGACAGGGATGACCTCGCGGTCGCGCTGGCGCCACATGAACGAATAGAGCGTGCCGTGGCTGACCGGCTTTGACGGGTCGGTCGCGGATGGGAAGAACCAGCCGAACTCGTTGGGCTTAATCGACTCGATAAGCTCGGCGGCGATCTTGGGCACGGGGATTGCGTGGGGTTTACCGTTCTTGGTTTTCGACCAGTCGATGATGCGCTCGGACGAATCCCATTGGTCAACGTGCAGGCGCGCGATTTCCTCGACGCGCTGGCCGGTCAGCATGAGGATTCTGACGGCGCGGGCATAGGGCGGGTGGACCGGCCTATCCGGGCATTCGAGCCAGCGATAAAGCCGGACGAACTCGTCCTCGTCCAGCCACCGCGTGCCCACGTTCTTGGGCTCTGTGGGGATGCCAGCCGCCGGGTTGTAGACGAGGCGGAACCGCCGGGCCGATGTGGTGCGATAGTCGTGCTCGGACTTTAGGCCCCAGCTATAGGCTGAGCGGATGTAGCTGCGGACGTGATCGGCCATCGAGCGCTTGCCGCGCTCATAGATAGGTCGGATGATGTCTCTGATTTCATCGGGTTCGATATCGCGCGCAGGCCGGTTACGCCCGAGCGTATCGGCAATCTTATTCAATCCCTTCTCGGCCTCTTTCCAGGACGGCTTCCCGGCGGCCTTGAGCGACGCCACATAGGCTTCGAAAAGATCGGCGACGGTGCCGGTGCGTGTGTCTCCAGCGATTTTGATGCTGCGCCCTTTCTGGATCATGTCGGCGTAGTCGCGCTTAAAGATCTCGCGCGCCTGGCTGAGGCTCATCGAAGGATATGAGCCGAGCTTTTTCTTGAGGCGCTTCTGGTCGCGCCACTGCTGAGCCATCCAATCCGCCGTCACGCGGGTCGGCATAGGCTTCATAACAATAATGAGACGGCCGGTGCCATGTCCCTCGCCGTCGACGAGGCTGATCTGTTTTCCAGTCTGTTCGGCCTGCTTCAGAGCGCGGCGTATTTCTCCATCAGTAAGGCTTGGCACTGGGCTCTCCCGTGGGGTTTTTAGTGGGGTCGCCAGACGGGTAGTAGGGGTCTGGGATTGGGGTCAAAAAGGGCTTTGATCCCCTTAAAACCGACCCCAATATGCCACAGTAGCCGGCAATACGACAAGCCGAAAAATCATTATGTTTCAATGCACTGGAGCGTGATCCTGCGTGATTGAAAAGGGGTGAGTGGGATGGTTGTGGACCAGTATGACGGCGCTGGCGGAGAGCTCCAGCGCGCGCTTCACCACCTCGCGCGGATAGACGGGCGTGTGGTCGACGGTGCCGGTCTGCTGTACCTCGTCGGCGATCAGCCCGTTCTTCTTGTCGAGGAACAGGATGCGGAACTGCTCACGGTTCTCGAAGGCCATGGCCGAGCGGCAATAATCGAGCAGTTGCGTCCAGTTGGACAGCACCTCGCGACCGCGCACCTCGCCACGCGCCATGCGCTGCGCCGTCGCGGCGATGACTTTGAGGTCGACAGCAACCGTCGGCCCGATGCCTTTGACTTCCTCGAGCAGCGAAGGCGGCGCGCCGATCACTTCGGCCAGCGAGCCGAAGCGGGCGATCAGCGCCTTGGCGATCGGCTTGGTGTCGACGCGCGGGATCAGCCGGAACAGCAGCAGCTCGAGCAGTTCATAGTCGGGCAGGGCGTCTGGCCCGCCGGCGACGAACCGTTCGCGCAGACGATCGCGATGGCCGTGATAGTGCGGCTTTTCGATCGGTGCGGCCTTGGTGGGCCGCCGGACGGGCAGCTCCGCGAAAAATCCCCGCTCGTCGTCGCTGGTTTCCCCCATGGTCGCCCGCCCTTGGCCGGAAAGGCCCGGCAGAAGGAAACTGTAAGCCGACGGGTCGGACGCAGTCGAGTTTTTTTCGGCGCGAGCGCGAAAATCCCTGCATCGGCCCCGTCATGGTGGGCGCATGCTCCACCGGCGATCATTTGGAGGGGCCCGCATTCGAGGTGCGAGAAGGGTGCAACACGGCACCCTCCTCATGGTCAGTCAAAGTCGGCAACCGGCTTCCGTCCTGCCTTGTCAGAAGCGGTAGGTGACGCCCGTGCCAATCAGCCAGGGGTTGAGCTTGGCCTTGCCAGTCAAGTTCGTGCCGCCGACCGTGACGTCGAATTTCGGCTCCAGAAAGAGCTTCTTGACGTCGAAATTGACGCCCCAATGCTGGTCCAGCATGTAATCGAACCCGACCTGCAGGGCGCCGCCGAACGTGTTCTTGACATGGAGGGCGTCAGCGCTGCCGGCATCCTGATTGTAGAAGATCGTGTAGTTCACGCCGGCGCCGACATAGGGCTTGAAGGCGCCGAAATCGGTAAAGTGGTATTGCAGCGTGAGTGTCGGCGGGAGCACCCAGACCTTGCCGACCTTGCCCAACCCGCTGATCGTCCCCTCGCCGTATATATTGGCGTAGGTGGTGCCGAGAATGAGTTCGGCGGCGACGTTGTCGGTGAAGTAGTAGGAAATGTCCAATTCCGGCGTCACGGTATCCGAATAGGAAAGATCGGAGCCGGGGATTCCGTTGACGTTGCCCTTGTCGTCCGTGACCACGCCCAAGGCGCGCAGGCGAATCTGCCAGGGACCGGATGCTGCTACAGGCGGCTCGTTCTGTGTCACGGATTGTATGTCCGCCGCCGTGGCCTGCTGCATCCCTGCCACGACAAGCGCTGCGGCAACCGCGATCCCCCGCCCAACCCAGTTTCTCACCATAATATCTCTCCATGAATTCGAATGTGGTGCGCTGCAGCAATGACAGCCGTGGAGAGATGCTCGGTTGATCCAGGTCAACGGTCGGATGAAGTAATTGGAGCAGCGTTCAATCCGACGTCGCCTGTAACAAAAATGCTACATGACGATCATGGCGGGTCCGCTGTCCGGAACGACTCGAAGGAAGGGCCCCTAACGGGGCTATGATGCGGCAGGTCGCCCCGGCCGCTCTTTGTCGGGCGCCAGAGGCCTTTGCGACTCCAAGGAGCCACGGTTTCGATTCTCGGGGCGAACGTCAAGCGAGCGCCTAAATCGCGTCGCGATCTTTCAGATTCGCTCCATGCGCTTTAGTTTTGATTTTAAGCATGTCTTTTATCCCGAAACCGGTTCCCACTTTCGGGAGACATGCTTTAGCCGGGAAGGCCGGCGGCAAGAAACCTAGCTAAGCCGGCAGGCCGGGACGGTCGAGCTTTTTCGGCGACAGCGTGAAGATCTCGCAGCCGGTATCCGTGACGCCGATCGTGTGCTCGTACTGCGCCGACAGCGAACGGTCGCGCGTGACCGCCGTCCAGCCGTCCGACAGCACCTTCACATGCGGGCGGCCGAGATTGATCATCGGCTCGACGGTGAAGATCATGCCCGGCCGCATCTCGACGCCTTCATTGACGGTGCCGTAATGCAGGATGTTCGGCGCGTCGTGGAAAAGCTGACCCACGCCGTGGCCGCAGAAATCGCGCACCACCGAGCAGCGCTCGGCCTCGGCGTAGGTCTGGATCGCGGCGCCGATAGCGCCGGTGCGGGCGCCGGGCTTGATCGCGGCGATGCCGCGCATCAGGCATTCATAGGTCACCTCGAGCAGGCGCTCGGCGGCGCGCTTGATGGTGCCCACCGGATACATGCGCGAGGAATCGCCGTGCCAGCCGTCCAGGATATAGGTGACGTCGATGTTGACGATGTCGCCATCCTTCAGCGGCTTGTTGTCGGGAATGCCGTGGCAGACGACATGGTTGATCGAGGTGCAGGATGATTTGGTGTAGCCGCGATAATTGAGCGTCGCCGGCAATGCGCCGTGGTCCATGCCGAATTCGAAGACGAAGCGGTCGATCGCTTCGGTCGTCACGCCGGGCTTGACCATCGGCACCAGCTCGTCGAGGCAGCGCGCGGTAAGATCGCAGGCCTTGCGCATGCCGGCAAAACCTTCCTCGCCATAGAGGCGGATCTGGCCGGTGTTTCGAAGGGGGGCCGTGGAGGCGTCGAGATAGGTAACCATTTTTGTCCGTTTGCCGGCGTTGGCTCCAAAGGGAGCCGAGTGCCAAGATCTGCCCCAGATTTGGCACCGGAAGCCGCAAGGTTCAAGGACGAAGTGCGAGCGCGCCGTCCATTGCGGCTTTCCTTCCGCCATTCCATAGGTTAGGGCCGACCAGAAATCCGGAGATAGCCTTGACGGCACCTGAACGCGAAAGATCGAAGCTGCTGCCGGTCAGGGCCGCTTTTGCGGGCCTGATGGCGCTGCTGGTGCTCGCGTTGCTGGGCTTCGCCCAATCCGGAATCTCCGCGTCGGCGGTCTCGCTCCAGGGTGGCTCCAGCATCAGCGCCGCTCGCCAGGGCGACACGATCGCGCTGCTCAGGACCTCCGGCAAGGCTCAGGCGCTCGAGGTTCGGGCCAGCTGGCCGCTGCCGATAAAGCTCGTCAGCGGCAATCCCGGCGTGCTTGCGCCCGCAGCCGATTTTCTGGTTATCGGCCAGGCGCTGCCAGCCGAGATGGGCGTCACGCCCGCGGCGAGAACTGCAACGCCGTCACGCACCAACCAGCCACGCGCGCCACCCGCCGCATAAGGCTGAGCCGCCAAGCGCGGCATTCAAATCAAAAGCATTTCTTCGCGTCGCGACCCGGCGACGGCCGCAGGCCGTCCGCCGGTTGCGTGCGCTTCAATACGGATTTTCTTCAATGCAACGCATCAAGACATTCAAGACACTTACCCGCGCGGCCGCCGCGGCCTGCTTCCTGGCGGTTCAGGCGGTGATCTGCATCGGCACGGTCTACTGGGCCGTTGCCGCCACCCTTCGCATGGAGGGAACAGCGGCCATCGTGCTCGGCGCCATCTTCGCGCTGCCATCCGCCTATCTGCTGATGGTGGTTACCCGCATGGCCTATGACGCGGAGACCGATCCGGCCAATCAGTAGCGCCGACGATGTGGAACAAGAGCAAGGGCAGGGCGGTGTGGGTAGTGTCGCCCTGTCACGTGGCTTGCGCGGATTGCCCAGGCGCCGGCCTGACGCATCCGTGAACCGATTGTTGACCGCACTGAGGTCACATTCCTGAGTCAGAAGGCCGCAAAAGCAACTTTTCACATCGAGCGGCGTTGCTGGGGCTGCGCCCGTTCGGGAGACAGGGAATGGACAGACTGCAATTCGAGGTGCCGGTGCGCATTACGCCCGCGCCCGGCCTGCCGGTCGAGGAGATCTACAGCGTCGAGCAGGCGCTCGATTTCCTGCAGGACTGGCCGAAGCGCAGGCAGGGCAAGATCTACGAAGCCGCCTTCAATGCCTGCTTCGGGGCGACGGTCGATGTGGCCAGCACCGAGGAAGCCTGCCGGGCGTTCGCAACCTTCTGCCGCGTCAGCGGATTGCTGGCGAGGGACGCGATGTTTCCCGGCAAGCGCAGGGCAGCGACGCATCGCGAGGCGCGCGCCTGAGTCTCTATTTGGTCCAGGTCTTTCCCTGAAGATCGCGTCGTCGGGCGACATGCATTAGGGCGTTTCACCGTTTCACGGAAACGGCGAAACGCCCTACCCCTTTGTTGCTACGCAATTCCGGACGGAAAACCGCTCACACTTTTCCTGGAATTGCTCCAGGCGTCGATCGCAGCTGGTTCAGCCGCCGAACGACACGCCCCGATAGCGCATTCCCACCTGCACGCCGCGCACGATCACGCGTGACAGGATTTCCATATCCAGCGGCATTTGCGGACGCCACACGTCGAGCAGAAGAGCGACGCGCGGCTGATCCGAGTTGTTCATGACTTCGTGCTCGAACGTGTCGTCCCACAGCATGCATTCGCCGTCGGCGATGCGCCTTTCCTCATGGTTGATCATCATGATCGTTGCCGGGCGGCCGTCCGGCTGTTTGGGGATGGAAAGGCCGAGGTGAAAGCGCATGATGCCGCGAAATGGTCCGCGGTGCGGCGGGATGTGCTTGTGCGGGGCGAGGAAGGAGACGGCCGCCGACTTGACCTCGGGGCATTCGGTGAGCAGCCGGCTCAGAACCGGCATGCGCGCGAGATTCTCCGGCACTGTCATGTCGTAGGCCTTGAGCACGAACATGCGCCAGTCGAGCCCGTCATTGGCCGAGATATCGGCCTGCTCCGGCATGATGTCATGAAAACGCGGCGCCTTGTTCAGCTTTGCTGCGAGCGCTTCATCGCGGATGTCCTGCCAGGCGGCGGCGAATTTAGCGGCATTGGGAAAATGCGTGCCGGCATCAAGAATGGCCGGCGCATCTATGCGCTTTTCATAGATACGGCGAACCAGATTGGTTCCGAGATCGTAGGCGGCTGTCATCTCATTACCTCAACGAGGCTGTTATACAGTGGGATATTGTTTGCAACCATGGCTCACGGAGATTTGTTCGGGTCGTCAACAGGCGGATAGACATCGTGCACCTGGTCTCACTGGGTCTTCGATGCCAGGCGCGGACCGGTGCGGACATCAATGATTTCGGGCCTGCCTGTATCGATCGCGCCGTTCCAGCCACCGCCAAGCGCCTTGTTCAAAGCTATGTAATCGGTGGCGATCGAGACGCGGCTTTGCAGGACGGAATCGTCGGCGGAATAGGCTGAGCGTTCGGCATCGAGCACGTCGAGGAGGCTGGTTTCGCCAGCCTTGTAGAGCGTTCTTTCAAGCCGCGCGGCATCGCCGTAGGACTTTGCGGAGGAGGCGAGCTTGCCGTTCCTGATGCGCTCCTGCGACAGCGAAACGGTGGCGTTTTCAACGTCTTCCAGCGCCGTCAGCACGGCGGCCTTGTAGGCGACGAAATACTGGTCGCGCTGGGCCTTGGCGACGTCGACGGCCGCCTGCAACTGGCCGCCATTGAACAATGGCACGCTGAGCGTCGGCCCGAAGGACCAGCCGATGGTGGAGTTCTTGCCGAGATCGCCGAGCTTGAGGGATGTGGTGCTGATGTCGCCGGTCAGGCTGACGCTCGGATAGCGCGCCGCCTCGGCCTGGCCGATCTTGGCGGTGGACTGCGCATATTGCCGCTCGGCAATGCGCACGTCCGGACGGGTGAGCAGGATGTCGGCCGGGATGCCGGTCGGGATCGGCAGGCGGGGCGCTGGAATCGGCGTTGCGTGCCTCAAGCGCTCGTTGAGGGCCGCTGGCGGGCGGCCGGTCAGCACGGAAAGGCGATGCACGGCCTCGGCATAGCTGGCCTCCAGGCTCGGAACGCCGGCTTCCGTGCCGCTGGCCTGTCCTTCCGCCTTGGCTACGTCCGCTGCGGTCGCCGAGCCGGCCAAGGCCATCGTGCGGGTGAGATGGGCGGTTTGCCGCTGCGATGCGGCAGAGCGCCGGGCAAGCGCTATGCGAGCCTGATAGCCGCGCGCCTGGACATAGTTGGAGGCGACATCGCCGACCAAGGTCAGTAAGGTCGAGCGCAGGCTTTCCTCGGAAGCGTCCAAGCCGTAGCTGGCGGCCTCGACGCTGCGGCGGTTGGCGCCGAAGAGGTCGAGTTCCCAGCTGGCATCGAAGCCTGCCTGATACTGGTCATAGGTTGTGCCGGTTGCCGTGCCCGAGCTGGTTGTTGTGGACCTATTGCGGGTGGCCGAGGCCGAACCGTTGGCGGATGGGAGCAACGTGCCCACCGACTGCCGGTAGCTTGCCCGCGCCTCGCGGATCTTGGCCTTGGCGGTGGCGACATCGAGATTGCCGGCGACCGCCTCCTCGACGAGCGCGTTCAACTCGGGATCGCGCAGGCGCTGCCACCATTGCGACAGTTGCGCCGGCTTGGCCGGCCTTGCCGCCTTCTGCCCGCTCCACCTCGCCGGCATCGCCAGCAGTGGCTTCTGGTAATCCGGACCGACCACGCATCCCGAGAGCAGGGCCGCGGCAAACGCGGGCAAAAAGAACCCCTTCGCGGTCGCGAGACCGCGTTCAAAACCTGGCATGGAAAAAACCTCTATTCTTGAGTGGCTGTGGCTGGGGTCCCGCCTGAATTCTCGTTGGCTGCCTTGCCCTTGAAGATGCGGCGCACCGTGACGAAGAGTAGCGGCACCAGGAAGACGCCGATCACGGTCGCCGCGATCATGCCGCCCATAACACCGATGCCGACCGAGTTCTGCGCGCCCGAGCCCGCGCCGCTGGCGATCGCCAGAGGCGTGACGCCGAGGATGAAGGCCAGCGATGTCATCAGGATCGGCCGCAGGCGTTGCCGCGCCGCTTCGAGTGTTGCCTCGACCAGCCCCATGCCGGCAGACTGCCGCTCGATGGCGAACTCGACGATGAGGATGGCGTTCTTGGCCGCCAGACCGATCGTGGTGAGCAGGCCGACCTTGAAATAGACGTCATTGGTCTGGCCGAAGAGAGTGGCCGCCGCCAGCGCGCCGAAGATGCCGATCGGCACCGACAGCATCACCGCGAACGGGATCGACCAGCTTTCGTAAAGCGCGGCAAGGCACAGGAACACGACCAGCGCCGAAATCGCGTAGAGCGACATCGCCTGGTTGCCGGAAAGCCTCTCCTGGTGCGACAGGCCGGTCCATTCATGCGAATATCCGGCGGGCAGTTGCGCGACCAATTTGTCGATCTCGTCCATCGCCGCGCCGGAGCTTTGGCCTGCGGCCGCGGCGCCCTGGATCTCGACCGCCGCCGAGCCGTTGTAGCGTTCGAGGCGGGGCGAACCGTAGGTCCAGTGGCTGGAGGCGAAGGCCGAGAACGGCACCATGGCGCCGCCGGAGTTGCGGACCTGCCATTTGTCGAGATCTTCCGGCTGCATGCGGAAATCCGCGCCCGACTGCAGATAGACCGGCTTCACTCGTCCCCGATCGATGAAGTCGTTGACGTAATCGCTGCCCCAGGCGGTCGACAGCGTGTTGTTGATGTCGGCAAGGCTGATGCCGAGCGCGCTGGCCTTTTCCTGGTCGATATCGATCGAGAATTGCGGCTGGTCCTCCTGGCCGTTGGGGCGCGTGTTGGCAAGTAGCTTGTTCTTTGCAGCCAGACCCAGAAGCTGGTTGCGCGTCTGGATCAGTGCGTCGTGGCCGGCGCCGTTGACATCCTGGAGGTAGAAATCGAAGCCGTTGGTGTTGCCGAAACCCTGGATGGCGGGTGGGGCCAGCGCGAAGACCTGGGCATCCCTGATCTTGGAGAAAGCGCCCATGGCGCGGCCGGCGACCGCAGACACGGACAGAGCCGAGGTCTTGCGCTGGCCGAAATCCTTCATCCGCACGAAGGCGATGCCGACATTCTGCCCGGCGCCGCCGAAGCCGAAGCCGGAAGCCGTGAACACGCCTTCGACCGCGTCCTTCTCTTCCTTGAGATAGTGGTTGGTCACCTCGGCCAGCACGCGCTCGGTGCGGTCCTGCGTCGCGCCGACCGGCAGTGAAGCGCTGGTGATCAGGATGCCCTGGTCCTCATCCGGCAGGAACGAGCTCGGCAGCCGGGCGAACATCCAGCCCATGGCGATGACGATGGCCAGGAACACAGCGAGGAAGCGCCAGGAACGCTTGATGATGCCGTGCGAGCCGCCGCGGTAGGCGATGGTGCCGCGATCGAACATGCGGTTGAACCAGCCGAACGGACCCCGTTGCGTCGCATGGTCCTTGGCCGGGCGCAGGATGGTGGCGCAGAGCGCCGGCGTCAGCACCAGTGCCACCAGCACCGAGAGCACCATTGCCGAGACGATGGTGACGGAGAATTGCCGGTAGATGATGCCGGTGGAGCCGCCGAAGAAGGCCATCGGCACAAACACGGCCGAGAGCACGGTGGCGATGCCGATCAGCGCGCCGGTGATCTCGTTCATCGATTTGCGCGTCGCCTCCTTCGGCGGCAGGCCTTCCTCCTGCATGACGCGCTCGACATTCTCGACCACGACGATGGCGTCGTCGACCAATAGGCCAATCGCGAGCACCATGGCGAACATGGTGAGGGTGTTGATCGAATAGCCGAAGAAGGAGAGCACGCCGAATGTGCCGAGCAGCACCACCGGCACGGCGATCGTCGGGATGATGGTGGCGCGCAGGTTCTGCAGGAACAGAAGCATCACCAAAAACACCAGCACGATCGCTTCGGCCAGCGTCTTCACCACTTCCTCGATCGACAGGCGCACGAAGGGCGAGGTGTCGTACGGATAGACGACCTCGACGCCTTGCGGGAAGGTCGAGCTCAGGCGATTGATCGTCGCGCGTACCGCTTCCGCCGTGCTGATCGCGTTGGCGCCGGTCGCCAGGCTGACGGCGACGCCGGCGGCCGGCTTACCGTTGTAGTGGGCTTGGGTGGTGTAGCTTTCCGCGCCGATCTCGACCTTGGCGACATCGTTCAGCCGCACCAGCGAGCCGTCGGTATTGCTCTTCAGGAGATGTTGCGGAACTGCTCGGCAGTCTGCAGCCGGCTCTTCGCCGTGACCGTGGCATTGAGCTGTTGGCTCTTGCGCGCCGGCAACCCGCCGAGCTGGCCGGCCGAGACCTGCGTGTTCTGCGCCTCGACGGCCGTGGCGACATCGCTCGGCATCAGCGAATATTGCGCTAGTTTGTCCGGGTCGAGCCAGATGCGCATGGCATAGCCGGAGCCGAAGAGCTGCGTCGAGCCGACGCCTTCGACGCGCTTCAGCGTGTCGTTGATGGTTGAGTCGACATAGTCCGCGAGGTCGGTCGAGTTCATCTTGCCGTCGCTGGAGACGAAGCCGATGACCATCAGGAAGCCGGTCGAGGATTTGGAGACGGTGATGCCGTTGTTCTGGACGACCTGCGGCAGCTGCGACTGCACGAGCTGCAGCTTGTTCTTCGTCTGCACCTGGGCGGTGTCCGCGTTGGCGCCGCTGGTGAAGGTCAGCGTAATCGAGGCCTGTCCGGTCGAGGTCGATGTCGCCGTCATGTAATCGAGGTTGTCGATGCCGGTCATGCCCTGCTCGATGACCTTGGTCACCGAGTTCTCGACGGTCTGAGCGTCGGCGCCGGGATAGCTGGCGCTGATGTTGACCGTGGTTGGAGCGATCTGCGGGTATTGCGAGATCGGCAGCGACTGCAGCGCCAAGAGGCCGCCCAGCATGATCACGATGGCGATCACCCAGGCGAAGATCGGCCGGTTGATGAAGAATCCCGACATCGCTTCAGTTCCCGGTTGCGCCGGAGGACGGCTGCTTGGCGGCACCGGCGGCGTTGCCGCCGGCGGCGGTCGCCGAGGCGGAGCTCTGCTCGCGGTCCTTGATCTCGCCGGTCGTTTCGTCGATCGTCACCTCGACCGCCGTCGCGTCGCCGCCGGCGCGCACCAGCTGCAGGCCCTCGACGATGACGCGGTCGCCGTCGCCGACGCCGGAATCCACCAGCCAATTGTTGCCGACGCTGTTGCGCACGCTGAGCACGCGCTGCTCGACCTTGCCCTGGGCATTGACGATCATGGCCGTCGCCTGGCCCTTGGGGTCGCGGGTGACGCCGCGCTGCGGCACCAGGAAGCTGTTTTGGGCGACGCCTTCCTCGACGATGGCGCGCACATACATGCCAGGCAAGAGCAGGCGGTCAGGATTGGGGAACTGGGCTCTGAGCGCGAAGGTGCCGGTCGACTGGTCGACATTGGCGCCGGCGAACTCCAGCTTGCCGTTCTGCGCGTAGATGGTGCCGTTGTCGAGCTTCAGCTTGACGCTGACATTGGTCCCGCTGAATTTCAGCCGGCCTTCGTTGATCGCCTGTCGCAGATTGAGCAGGTTGGTGCTGGACTGCGTAACGTCGACATTGATCGGATCGAGCGAGCGAATGGTGGTCAGCACCGTTTCCTGGTTGGCCGTGACCAATGCTCCCGGCGTCAATGTCGATTTGTCGATGCGGCCGGCGATCGGCGCGGTGATCGAGGTGCGATCGAGGCTGATCTTCGCGGTTTCGACGCTGGCCTTGGCCGCTGCGACGTCGGCCTGCGCCTGCGCCAGCGTCGCGGCGGCATCATCGTAGTCCTGCTTCGAGACGACGTTCTGCTTCAGCAGCCCGGCATAGCGGTCGAACTTGGCCTGGGCGGTGGGCACGGCGGCTTCAGCCTTCTGCTGCGTCGCGACGGCGCTGTCATAGGCGGCCTGATAGCTCGCCGGGTCGATGAGGTAGGGCGGCGGCCCCGCCACCACCTCCGCGCCTTCCTGGAACAGCCGCTGCCGGATGATACCGTCGACCTGCGGGCGCACCTCGGCGATGAGCGAGGCGGCGGTGCGTCCCGGCAGCTCGGCGGTGATCGCGACCGATTGCGGATGCAGCGTCACGACGCCGACCTCGGGCCTGCCGGCACCCCCCATGCCGGCCGGCACCTGGCTCTTCTCCTGCGAGCAGGCTGCCAGCACCAGCGCGGTGCCAAACAGCGCGAGGACCGCCATGCGGCGCGTCGGCAAGGAATGCTGGCTGAATGAAATGCGCATGGCCCGGATCATCTTTCTCTGGAGTTGCTAAGGCCGCCCGATGGCTGACGCAGGCGCATTGCAGAGCCATTGGGCGACGGGCACCTATGAGGGAGGCGTGGGACAAGCATGGAAGGGCGGGGAAAGCCGTTATCGGTCGCGGCAACCACGATGGGTGTTCGCGCGTGGGCGACGGAGTACCGCGCCTGGGCGACGGAGCACTGCGCCTGGGCGTCCAGCAATGAGCCGAAGCGGGTCATGTCGCGCTCCTTTTGCGCGGCCAGGATCGTTCGACGAAGGGGGCCGAATGAGCGGCCGCGACACCCGCCGGCATCAGTATGCCGATCCGTGCCAATAAACCAAGTGCCCTTGCCGATCGTAGGTGCGCGCCTTCAGCGCGCTCGGCCGAGATGGATATTTCCATGGAAGTCCGATTTGTGCGATTTTCTGTGCGGTTTTCGAGGTTTGGCGGCGGGGTCGGCAGCGAGAGGCGGTATCCGGCGAAGCTCAGCCGGATCGCGCCCTTGAGCGTGCGCCGCGCAAGGGCTGGCTGCGGGCGCCCAAGCGTGAAGCGCGGAGCTGCAGACGCGATCAGGCGCAGCATCATCAAAGCTTCCCACATAGTGTTCTCCGTGCGCTTCGCGAAGCCGCTGCCATGTGAGACGCTGCCTTGATTGGAAACCGGCCGGCCCTTGAACGGGTGGGTCAGAGGGCCGGCCGGCGCAGCCGGTCAGAGTTGCTCGCCACTCCGGGGTAGGGGTGGAGGGAGCTGTCCGTGATCAGGCAGACCTCCGGGGCCGGCTGCATCCGGCGGATCGCCCGATGGACCGGGGGGGTGGCCATGAGGCCGGTCCGCCGAAGCTAGGATTTCGAGCTGTTCGGGCGTCAGCTTGGCACGCAGCACCCCGATGGCGTCCTTGAGCTTGGCGGCGGAAGCGGCGCGTTTGGTCACCTCGTCGGCCAGCTTTTCCTGGAAGGCGAAGGGATCGCGCTTTGCCTGATCC
>NZ_RZRX01000075.1:0-24722 GCF_003997405.1 Mesorhizobium sp. M2A.F.Ca.ET.042.01.1.1 | reverse complement strand
CTCATATGCGGATAGAGCGCGTAGCTCTGGAAGACCATGGCTATGTCGCGCGACTTGGCAGGCATCTCGTCGACGACGCGCCCGCCGATGCGGATCTCACCAGTCGTATGCTCTTCGAGCCCCGCGATGATTCGCAGGAGCGTTGACTTGCCGCAGCCCGACGGACCGACCAGGACCACGAACTCGCCGCTGGCGATCTCGATGTTGACGTCGCGCAGAACTTCCACCGCGCCGAAGCTCTTGCCGAGCTGTTCTATCTCGATTGCGGACACCTATTCTTCTCCCGTACCGGCGCGGCTCATTTTCCTTGGGCCTGCCGCCATGCGCGGTATTCGGCCTCGCCCTCGGGGCTCAACGGGTAGTATTTGCGCAGGTCTCCTCCTTGCGCGAGCCGCGAGCGCGAAAACTCCTCCCACTCGATATGCGCGCCGGCGAGCTCGACCAGTCTGGGGGCAAGGGCGACCGGCACGACGACCACGCCATCGTCGTCGGCGACGATGATATCGCCCGGGATGACCAGCACGTTGGAGCAGGCGATCGGAACGTTGACGGCGAAGGGGACGATGTTGGTCTGGGCGTGGAAATTCGGGGTGACGCCCCTCACCCAGATGCCGATATCGAGCGCCGCCGCCTGGGCGGAATCGCGAATGCAGCCGTCGACAACGACGCCGGCGCCGCCCCGCCCGGCGAAATAGGTCAGCATCATCTCGCCGAAAATGCCGCTGCCCAGATCGCCGCGGGCATCGACCACCACCATGTCGCCGGGCTGGGTGGGATAAAGCACGTGGCGGTGCAGTTGCCGCTCAGGCTCCTCATACTCCGTCTCGTTGTACAGATCCTCGCGCTTCGGCATGCACTGGAGCGTGAGGGCCGGCCCTGCCGCCGTGCTGCCGGAACGCAAGGGACGCGGCCCGCGGATCTGCGGGTCGCGAATGCCCATCTTGTGGTAGAGCTCGCTGGCCAGCGTCGCCGAACCGATCGCCGCCAGCGCGTCGACCAGTTCTCGTGGCGGCCGGGAAATGTCCTGTATCGCCGGTATCTGGTCAGCTTCCATTCCGTTTCCTCCAATGCGCAGTGAGGTGCGAACCTCACCAATCGTCAGTCAGTTGCGTTCAACCGTCGTCGAAGCCGTTCGCCCTTCAGCCGCGAACCGCACCGGTCGTCAGGCCTTTGACCAGCAGCCCCTGGGCGAACCAAACGAACACCAAAGTCGGGATGACCATGAGCACGCCGGCGGCAGACATGGCGCCCCAGTCTATGCCGTACTGCGAGACGAAATTGGTGAGCCCAACGGGCAGTGTCTGCGCCGCCTTGCTCGAGGTCAGCGTTAGCGCGAGCAGCAGGTCGTTCCAGGTGAAGAGGAAGGTGATCACAGCGCTAGCGCCGATGCCCGGCGCAATCAGAGGCGCTACGATCTGGACCAGCGTGCGCACGGTGCCAGCGCCATCCGACTGGGCGGCCTCCTCGATCTCCTTCGGCACATCCTGGATGAAGCCCAGAAGCAGCCAGATGGCGACCGGCAGCTTGGCCGCGGTATGGCTGAGGATCAGCGCCCAGACGGTGTCGAGCAGGCCCATGGCGGCGAACACGGCGAAGAGCGGGATGGCAAGCGCGATGACCGGGATCATGCGCATGATCAAAAGCAGCCCGAAGATCAGCATGGCGCCCGGCATCCTGAAGCGCGACAGCGCATAGGCGCAGGGGATGGCCAGCAGATGGACGAGGACGACCGTCGCCACCGAGACGATGACGGTGTTCCAGACATAGCCCATCGTGTCGTACTGGGCGAAGACCGCGACATACTGCGTCAGCGTCGCGGTTTCGGGGATGATGTGCACCGGAACCGAGAAAATGTCGGCCGAGCTGCGGATCGAGGTCAGGAACAGCCATACCAGCGGAAAGACGGTGAGCGCGACGGTCACGACCAGCGCCAAATACTGACCGGCGATCGCCGCCGTGAACCGGCGGCGCCGGCGCTTTGGCATGGAACGTGCGCCGACGATGACGGCTTCGGTCATATCACCCTCCGTCTCGCGATGAGCCACGGCACTCCGTAGAGCAGGCCGAGCACGAACAGCGACATGCCCAGCGCGATGTAGGACACCGCGGCCGCATGTCCGAAATCCACCGCCTGAAACGCCAGCAGGTAGGAATAGACCGTGAGCAGGTTGGTGGCGCCGCCCGGCCCGCCCTGCGTCATCAGCCATACGACGTCGAAGGTGCGGAACGTGTCGATGATGCGCAGCATCAGCGCGATCATGATGACCGGACGCATCAGCGGCAGCACGATGTGCCAGAAGCGCTGCCATGGGGTGGCGCCGTCCACGGTGGCCGCCTCGAGCGGCTCCTGCGGCAGGGATTGCAGGCCGGCAAGGAACAGGAGCACCATCAACGGCGTGTTCTGCCAGACATCGGCGACGATCACCGAGACGAGCGCCCAGGCCGGATGGGTGAGCCACGGAATGTCAGGCAGGTTGAAGATGCGCAGCAGCGCGTCGACCAGCCCGTACTGGGTGTTGAACAGCCAGCGGAAGTTCAGACCGACGACGGCGGGCGCGATCATCGGCGGGACCAGGAGCAAGGTGCGCGCGAGACGCATTCCGCGCAGCTTGCCGTTGACGAGCACCGCGATCGCCATGCCGGCCACCACTTCGATCGTGATGGAAACGACGCTGAAGATGGTCTGGTTTCGCAGCGCCTGGTTGAACTGGCGGCCGAACAGCTCGTCGGTGTAGTTTCCCGTTCCGATGAATGGCGCCGATCCGCTCAGGTCCCAGCGGAAGAAGCTCATGATGAAGGAGTATCCGAGCGGATAGATGAGGATGGCCAGCATGACGAGAAGCGCCGGGCTGGCCAGCAGGTATCCTCTCTGCCAGGTGTAGGGCAGCGGCGAACGTCGCCGGCGCCCTGACACCCGCGTCTGCGCAACGGGCGCCATGCTCAATCGTAGGCCCCGGCCCGGCGCATGATGTCCTCCGCCTCGGTCGCCGCCTGGTTGAGCGAGTCGGCGGGCGAAGCCTGGTCGGACAGGGCTTGCTCGATGGCCGAGAACATCAAGGTGCAGACCTTCGAGAAGCCGGCAAGCTTGGGCCATTCCTTGCCGTTGGCGATCGTCGTCTCGAGCTGCTGCAGCCATGCCGCCTGCGGGCCCTTGGCCGCGGCGATCACTTCCTTGGCCAGGCTCTGGCTGCTCGGAAAGTTGGTGAACTGGTCGAACTGCAGCCGCTGGGCGTCCTTACTGACCGTGTATTTGATGAACTCGACGGCGGGTTCCTTTCGTCCGGACTGGCCATTCAGCGCCATGGCATGCGAGATGGCGCATGAGATCGCCGCCTTGTCCCGCACATAGGGCGCCGTCGACCATTTGCCGACGACGCGCGAGGTTTCCGGATTGGAAAGCGTGGCGAAGGCGCCCGGCCAATCGAAAGTGGCATAGACCGTGCCGGACGAGAATTCGGTCGAGTTCTCGTTCCATTGATAGCCGACGGCGTCGGGCGGCACGATTTTGTGCTTCTGGATCAGATCGCGATAGAAGGTGAGCGCCTTGATTCCGGCTTCGGAGTTGAAGGCCGGCTTATTGGCCTGGTCGACCCAGTCGCCGCCTGCCTGCCAGAGAAGATCACTGAAGGTGCGCTGGGCCGGATCGCCCTGCCCCGGCACGACAAGCCCATAATGACCGTTGCCGGTGAGTTTCAGCCCGACATCGACAAGTTCTTCCCAGGTTTCGGCCGGCTTGAGGCCTTTCTCCTGGTAGATGTCGCTGCGGTAATACTGAACGCGCGCATCCATGTTGCGCGGAATCGCCGCCAGATTTCCGGTCTTGGGATCGCGCAAATATTTGACCGCGACCGGATAGAAGTCCGCCAGCTCGGCGTCGCTAAAATAGCTGTTCAGCGGCGCGAAATGGTTGAAGTAAGAATCGATCTGCGCCGTATGGGTGCTGTAGACGTCGTACTGGCTCGACCGCGCCGCGCTCAACGTGACCACCTTCGCCGTCAAGGGCGTGAATTCCAGGAGGTCGTAGCGAACCTTGATGCCGGTCTTGGCGGTGAAATCCTGAACGATCTTCTCCCAGTATTTGGGATAGAGCGGGCCGCCGGTGATCAGCAATGCGGTGATCTCTTTGGCGTCTGCCCTGGCAACCCACGGCGCGGCAAGCGAGCCGGCTGTCACTGCCGCGCTCGCGGCAAGGAATTTACGTCTCGATAAGGTTCCGGACATCACAATCTCCTCCTGGTTTGACTGGCCGGTCCATCCAGGGACGGCCGACGACTTTCAGCCTCGGCAGCCAGCAGCGTGCTCCTCCCGCCGCTAAACTGCGTGGATTGGTTCCCGAACGACGCTTGCGAGCCTCCGGGCTATCGGCACTTGCGCTCCAACACGCCTCGCTGGGTTGCGCAGGCGTATCGATCGTGATCTCGGACGGCGGCAACGGGGCACGGCGGCTAGACGCCGCTCGATGCTCCCTTCCCGCAGGCCGTGTTATAGGCTAGTGAGCGTTTTTATGAGATAAGTTGACTGCATATCTAGCTATCAGCCTATAAGCTTATCAGACAAGTGGATGTTAGTGATGGATACCGTCGAGGTCAAGCTTCAAACTTTGCCCAAGCAGGTGGCTGGCGTGCTGGCGCGGCGCATCGCCGGCAGCGGTGTCGCCGGCGCCCAGGGGCCGTCGGAACAGCAGATCCTGCAGGAATTCGGAGTCTCGCGCGCGGTCGCGCGGGAGGCGCTGAAGATCCTGGCGTCGCTCGATATGATCGAGATCGCTCAAGGGCGGCGCGTGGTGCTGCGTCCAGCCGAGGAGTGGGACTATCTCAGCCCACTGCTCATCGACTGGCTGCCGCATGAGCAGATGCGCGAGATCCTGGCCGAAGCGCATGCGACCCGGATCATCATCGAACCGGCCATCGCCGCCATCGCGGCCAAGCACATGACCAAGGAGAATCTCGAACGCCTTGGCACTTTGCTGGCGGCGATGTCGGCCAGCGAAGACAATCCCGACGCCTATCTGAAGCTCGACCTCGATTTCCACATGGAGATTTGCCGGGCGGCGCAGAACAGGATCCTCGACCGTTTCATGTATTCGTCCCGGTGGTGGCAGATGGCGAGCAGGCGCATCAGCAACCAGATGCCTCATGCGCTGCCCTCCGCAACCGAAATGCACCGGGCGATCTACGAGGCGCTCGTGGCGCGCGACGAAAAGCGGGCCGAGGAAGCGATGCGCCGCCACCTCAAGAAAACCACCGCGGTCGGCCTGCCTCGGTGAAGGAGCGGCGCAGCCAGCATTTGCGCTGGCCGCGCCGCAGCGTGCCGGGAGGACACGTGAGCAATCCCGCAGAAGTGAACTAAGCTCTCTTTGCTTGTTGTTCCTGGCGCTGGCGTGCGCGGAAACCGAACATGTCGCCCTTGTCCTTGATTTCCGCCCAGATGGGCGCGGTGATCCTGTCGATGGCGGCGATGTCCGCGTCGGAAATCGTCCAGCCGGCGCTCTCGACATTTTCCTCTAGTTCCTTGACGGTGCGGGCGCCGACCAGCGGCGAGCTGACGCCTGGCCGGCTGGTGAGCCACTGTATCGCAAGCTGCGGAACCGTCTTGCCGTAGCGCGCCGCGATCGGCTTGAGCATGTCGACGGCGTTCACGGCCCGCTCATAGGTGCCCGGCTGGAACAGCACCGTCGTGCGCCGCTCGTCGCCCTCGACGAACTTGGTGTCCGTTGACAGCGTGCCGGTGAGCAGTCCTTGGGCGAGACCGCTGTATGGCATGACGCCGATATTGTGCTTGCGGCAATAGGGCAGCGTCTCGGCTTCAACCTCGCGCCACAGCATGTTGTAGGGCGGCTGCAGCACGTCGATCACGCCGTGCTGGCGGGCGCTGTCCATGTCGGCGATGCTGAAATTCGAGACGCCGACCGCCTTGATCCGCCCTGACGCGCGCAGCCGCTCCACTCCATGGTCGGCCCGATCGGAAAATCCGAATTCGGCCAGTGGACGAAATAGACGTCGACATATTCCGTCCGCATGCGCTTCAGCGAACCGTCGAGCGCCGCCTCGATCGCGGCGGGTTCGAGATGATTGGGCGCGACCTTGGTCGCGATCACGGCCTTGTCGCGGCGGCCGGCCAGCGCCTGTCCGACGACCTCCTCGGCATGGCCGTGTCCGTAAGCTTCGGCCGTGTCGATCAGCGTGATGCCGAGATCAAGCGCGCGTCTGATCACCCGGATCGACTCTTCGTCGTCAGCCGCGCCCCAAAACGCACCGGACATCCCCCAAGTCCCGAGGCCGATTTCCGATACCTTCACCGGCGACGATCCGAGCTGTCGCTGTTGCATCCTGTTCCTCCCGATTGACGACACGCATGAGCCATAGCTCTGCAGTCATCCAATTTATACGCTTATATACTCGTCTAACAAGTGTGAAGTTTGAATTTCGGGATTCTTGGCCGACACCTCTGAATTTCCCAAACAAAACAACGGGCAGCGGCACCTTCGAACGTCCGCCGATGCAAAATCCATCGAAGGGGGTTTACGGCACATTGGTCATTCTTGTATGCTTATTAGACAAGTTGGCCATGGGTAGAATTCTGCGCTTGTAAGCGTGGCGTCATCACGGGGAGAGGGATCCTATGAAGATCGTGGACATCAAAACGGCCGTCGTCGCCTATCACGGCAAGGCGACCCTGATCCGGATCGATACGGACGCCGGCATCTCCGGCTATGGCGAGGCCAATCCCGACGCAGGCGCGGCCGCGATCGTCGGTCTGATTTCGGAGCTGAAGTCGGAACTGATCGGCCAGGACCCGCGCAATGTCGAATATTGCTGGGACAAGATCCGCCGCGATCATGTCTTCTCCGGCGCGCAGGCCGGCATCTTTCTCATCGCCCTCACCGGGCTCGAAATGGCGCTGTGGGACGTGGCGGCAAAAGCCGCCGGCCAGCCGCTTTACCGTATGTTCGGGGGCAAGTTCCGCGACCGCATCAGGCTCTATGCCGATTGCGGCGACGGCGACGACGAATTGGGATCGCCGCAGGGATGCGCGGCTCGCGCCCGCCGCATGGTTGCGGAAGGTTTCACGGCGCTGAAATTCGACATCGATAATCTGCGCCACCCGGGCAAGTTCGATGCGGTGAACCACACCATCAACGGCGCCGAGCTGCGCTTCATGATCGAGCGCGTTGCGGCGGTGCGCGAAGCGGCCGGCCCCGACATCGATCTCTGCATCGACCTGCATGCGCGCTATGACGTGCTCAGCGCGAGCCGCATCGCCGCCGAGATGGAGCGCTTCAATCTTCTGTGGCTCGAAGAACCGATCCCCGCGGAAAATGTCGAGGCCCTGAAGCAGATCCGCATGCGGACCAAGACGCCCATCTGTGTCGGCGAAAATCTCTACCTGCGCTGGGGTTTTCGGGAGCTGTTCCAGAACTACGGCGCCGATGTCGTCATGCCCGACGTGCCGAAATGCGGCGGCCTTGCCGAAAGCCGCAAGATCGCGAACCTCGCCGAGATGTACTACGTGCCTTTCGCGCCGCATCTGGTGTCGACGCCGCTGGGCACGATGGCGACATGTCATGTCTGCGCCAGCGTTCCGAACTTCCTGGTGCTGGAATGGCACGCGCTGGAGGAACGCGACGCCTGGGACAGCTATGTCCGCTTGCCGAACGGCGCCAAGTCCATCGTCGAAGACGGCCACATCACGGTGCCTGATGTGCCCGGCATCGGCGTCGAGCTCAACATGGACGGTGTCCACAAACACGCCGTGCCCGGCTTCGGCATATTTGAATAGCGGACGACCGGCCGGCCGGGATTCGCTGCTCGATCAAACAAATTCGCTGGGAGGAAGCCATGGGCAAGCGGATCGTCTTCACCGGCGGCAGCGGCAAGATCGGCCGGCACGTCATACCTTATCTGCTGAAACGCGGGCATCAGGTTCTGAACCTCGACCTGACGCCACTGGATGTGCCCGGCGTCGATACCGTCATCACCAACCTTGCGGACGCGGGCGAAGCCTACAATGCGCTGACGCTGCATTTCGGCTTCAGCGAGTATTTCGGCGGCAAGGGCCGCGCCCCGGTCGACGCCGTCGTCCATTTCGCGGCGCTGCCGCGGATATTCCTGCGGCCGGACAACGCCATGTTCGCCGCCAATGTGCAGTCGACCTACAATGTGATCGAAGCCGCCATCAAGCTCGGCATCCGCAAGATCGTCACGGCCTCCAGCGAAACGGTCTACGGCATCTGCTTTGCCGAAGGCGAACGCGACTTCTCCTCGTTCCCGGTGGATGAGGAGCACGACGCCGATCCGACCGACAGCTACGGCCTTTCCAAATTGCTGGGCGAGAAGATCGCGCGGTCCTTCGCCTCCCGCACGGGAGCCGACATTTATGCGCTGCGGATTGGCGGCGTCGTGGAGCCGAAGGACTATGGCCGCTTTCCGGAATTCCTGGCCGATCCCTCGAAGCGGCGGCGCGACGCATGGACCTATATGGACGCGCGCGATCTTGGCCAGATCGTCGACCTGTGCGTCGAGAAGGACGGCTTGGGGTTCCAGATATTCAACGCCGTCAACGACAACATTGTCGCTGAAATGCCGACGGCGGAGTTTCTCAAGAAGCATGCGCCCGACATACCGGTCACCCGCGCCATGGACACGTTCGAGGGACCGATCTCAAACCGGAAGCTGCGCGACGTCCTCGGATTCCGGCAAGAGCACGACTGGCGGACACAATGAGCTGATCCTTGCGGGTCAGCTCAATGCCTGTCGCTCAAAGTCGAGCGGCGACAAGGTCAGTCGAAGAAGCCCGCATCCTCTTCCTTGAGATATTTTCTCGCCGCCTCGGCGTCGATATCGAGGCCGAGCCCCGGCGCCTCCAGCAAGTCCACCATGCTGTCACTCACGATCTGTTGAGGCAGGCCGATCACTAAGTCCTCCCACCAAGGGTCGGAGGCGCTCGGATATTCGAAGGCGATGTAGTTGGCGGGCAAGGTGGCGCAGACATTGATCAGCGCGCCCAGGCCGAGCAGGCCGTTGGCGGTGCCGTGCGGCGCCATCAGGATCGAGTGCATATAGGCGTGCTCGGCGACCCATTTGAGCTCGGCGATGCCGCCTATATCGGCAGGATCGGGGCCGATGACCCGCACCGCCTGCGTCTCGATCAGCTCCTTGAAATTGTGCCGCAGGTAGATCTGTTCGCCGGTATGGATTGGCGTCGAGGTGGAGGTGGTCAGCTCGCGATAGGCCTGCGGATTGACCCAGGGCACATAGTCGCCGGTGAGCATGTCCTCGAGCCACATCAGATTGTACTTCTCGACGGCGCGGGCGAACCTGATCGCATCGGGCAGCATCCAGCCCGGCCCGCAGTCGAGCGCCAGGCTGACCTTGTCGCCCAGCACTTCCTTCATCGCCGCCACGCAGTCGAGCATGTGATTGAAACCGCGTTCGCTGATCATGCCTTGATCCATGGCGCCGTGGTAGCCGGCCTTCTTCTGCGTCACGCCGTAATGAAAACCCTCGATGGAGTCCTTCATGTTGGAGTGGAACGAGATGCCCTGCTTGACCATGAAGAAGTTCTGGGGCTGCTCCATCATCCATTTGACGTCGGCGGCATAATCCTCCGGTCGGTCGCCCGTGCGCTTGCGACGGATCGAGCCGTTGTAGACGCGCACCTTGTCACGCACCTTGCCGCCAAGCAGCTTGTAAACCGGCACGCCCGCGGCCTTTCCGGCAATGTCCCACAGCGCGTGCTCGATTGCGCTCACCGCCGCGCCATAGGGCTTGAACGAACCGCGCTGGCGGATCTTCAGCATCACGCGCTCGACATCGGTGGGATCCTCGCCGATCAGCGCCTCGCGGAAATGCAGCACGAAGGGTTTCAGGTAGGTCTTTGTGTATTCGACCTCGCCCAGACCATAGAGGCCCTCGTCGGTGACGACGCGGACGATGGGGTGCTTGCCGATGACGGCGCAGCGCAGGTCGGCGATCTTCATGGCGCAGTCCTATTTCACAGACGAGAAAGCTGTCGGCGCGAGTAGCTGGCTGCTGATATTGGCAACGATCTGCCCGTCGCGCTCAGACTCGTCCCGGGCCCTGTGCCATACCGGATCGGTGACGAAAGCCGTCCATTTCGCCTCACGCTCGGCCAGCGATTCCCAGGCGAGGAAATAGGTGAGGCGATTGTTGTTTTCGCCGATCAGCGTGGTGAAAAACCCGGCTTGGCGGATGCCATGCCTCTCCCATATGGCCAGCGTTTGCTCGGAAAAGCGCTTGAGCAAAGCCGGCAGCCTGCCCGGCAGGCAGTCATAGATACGCAATTCGTAGATCATGGTTTCGTCCGTTTCTTTCTCCGCCTCTCACTTGGGAGAGGTCGACACGAATGGTCGGTCGGTGGCACTGCTAGCCTGGGGAATGACAGCGGGGATCCGGGCTAACTCCAGGTCCGGTCCCAGCTATACTCATTGTCCCAATGCTCTGTGGATTGCCATATCCCCGTGACACCGGGCTGCAGATGCCGGCTGATCACCTCGTCGACCACATCGTCTATGCCCAGCCCCGGCTTGTCGGGCACGGTGATGAAGCCGTCCTTGACGAGCGGCTTGGGGAGGCCCGTGACGATGTCATCCCACCAGTCGACATCGGCGGAGTGGTATTCGAGCGCCATGAAGTTTTCGGTCGCGGTCGCGACATGCGCCGCGGCCATCGCCGCGATCGGGCTTTCGGCCATGTGGATCGCCATGGCGACGCCGTGATCCTGCGCCATGTCGCCGATCTTCTTGGTCTCTAGGATGCCGCCGCTGGTGAGCAGGTCCGGGTGGATTATGGAGAGGCCGCCGCTCTTCAGCAGCGGCTCGAATCCCTCCTTGAGATAGATGTCCTCGCCGGTGCAGATCGGCACCGACGTCGCCTGCTGCAATTGCCGGTACTGTTCGGTGTACTGCCAGGGGATCACGTCCTCGAGCCAGGCGGGGACATATTTCTCGATACGGCGCGACAGGCGGATGCCGTCCTGCAGTGAGATGTGGCCGACATGGTCGATGGCCAAGGGAATCTCGTAGCCGATGACCTCGCGGACCTCGTGGATATATTGCTCCAGCAGGTCTATGCCCTTCTCGGTGAAATGCAGGCCCGTGAACGGGTGCTGCACGTTCTGCGCATCGTAGGCGAGATTGCGGGCCTTGCGCTCCTCGAGCGTGCCGCCGCGGCCGCGCGGGTTGGCGCGGAACCCTTCGAGCGCGCCGGCGGGCGCCGTCACGGCGCCCGGAATATGGGCGATCTGCATCAGGCCCAGATCCATCTTGAGGAAGGTGAAGCCGCGCTCCATGCGCGCCTTGAGGCGCTTGCCGGTCTCGGTGCCGCTCGGCTTCTCGGCGTCCGTATCGCAATAGACGCGCACCTGGTCGCGAAACTTGCCGCCGAGCATCTGATAGATCGGCACGCCATAGGCCTTGCCGGCGAGATCCCAGAGCGCGATCTCGACCGCCGAGACGCCGCCGCCCTGCCGCCCATGACCGCCGAACTGCTTGATGCGGCGGAACAGGCGGTCGACATCGCAGGGGTTCTCGCCAAGCAGCCGGCTTTTCAGCATCAGCGCAAAGGTGGCGCTGGCGCCGTCGCGCACCTCGCCGAGCCCGACGATGCCCTGGTTGGTGTAGATCTTGAGCAGCGCCGAAGTGAAGGGCGCGCCGACGATCTCGGCCACCCGCATGTCGGTGATGCGCAGCTCGGACGGCCTGGAATTGGTGTTGATGCAATTGAGAGCCTCGTCGGCTCCATCCGTCGTTGGCATGATTTGTCCTCGTTCCGCTGGGAGTGGCCCCGCCCGCCGGGCCTGCTTAAGCAGCGCTAGCCCAGTTCGATTTCGTGGGCCTGCAGATAGTTGCGGTTCATCTCGACACCGAGACCCGGCTTTGACGTCAGCTTGAGGTTGCCGTTCGACACGTCGAGCGGCTTGTCGATGAGGTGATCGTATTTGGAGAGGTCCCACTCCGAGGTTTCGAGCTTGTAGAAGTTGGGAACGGTCATCATCACCTGCGCTCCCGCGACCACGTTGATCGGACCCGCGGCGTCATGCGGCGAGACCGGGATGTAATAGGCCTCGCAAAGGGCGGAAATCTTCTTGAGCTCGGTGATGCCGCCGGTCCAGGTGACGTCGGGCATGATGTAGTCGGCGAGCTTGTTCTCTAGCACCGGCACGAAATCCCATTTCGTGTGGCCGCGCTCGCCCCAGGAGATGGGGGCGCTGACCTTGTCGCGCACCTGCTTAAGCGCGTTGAGGCTTTCGGGCGGGCATGGCTCCTCGAACCAGTCGATCTGGCCGGCCTCCTCGAGGCTGCGGCAGAGGCGGATGGCGGTGGGAACGTCAAAACGGCCATGCGCATCGATGAGGATGTCGACATCGGGCCCCGCCGTCTCGCGGATGAGCGCCGTGAGCTCGGCAGCTTCGCGCTCGTCCTTGCGGGTCATGCTGCCGTCGAGATAGCCGTCACGCCTTTCGCGGGCCACGCCATCGACGCTGGGACCCTGGTGCGGGAACGGATCGAATTTGAGCCCGGTATGGCCGGATTCCACGATGTCGCGAATTTCGCGGACCACCGCTTCCTTGCTGGTGAATTTGGCCTGGTTGGGATGGGTGTAGAGCGCGATTTCATCGCGCACCGGCCCGCCCAGCAGCTCGTAAATCGGCTTGCCGAGAACTTTGCCGCGGATGTCCCAGAGCGCGATGTCGACGGCGCTCACGCATTCCACGGCGGCGCCGCGGCTGCCCATATAGGTGAAGCTGCGGAAGACCTTGTGCCACAGATGCTCGATGCGCGCCGGATCCTCGCCTGCCACGGCAAGCCCGATCTGGCGCAGGATCGTGCACAGCGCGCGGTTGGCGAGCTTCGTCGTGGTGGTGATCTCGCCCCAGCCGCTGATCCCCTCGTCGGTAGTCACTTCGACGAACAAATACTCTCCCCAGTAGGAAGCCTCGGACTTGACCAGCCATGGCCGAATGCTCGTGATTCTCATCTGGACTATCCTCCCTGAAATGGCCAGGCTGACGATGTTGCAGGCCCGCTACCCTGCCCGGGCGGCGCTGCGTGCGCGCATGTGTTCGAGGACATGCCGGCCGGAGCCCTCGACATGGCGAGCGATGAGTTCGGCCGCCTTGTCGGCCTCGCCCGATTTTACGAGCGCGATGAGCTCGCGGTGCTCGCGGATGATCGCGGCGCGGCGGGCAAGCGTGAAATTGAAACGCCGGCTGACCGCCCGCAGCACCTCGCGGTGCTTCCACCAGAGCTCGGCGGCATGGCGATTGTAGTGCCGCTGGTACATCACGGTGTGGAAGGCGGTATCCAGCTCGCTATGCCTGAACGTGTCGGCGAAGTTGTTCTCTTCGATCAGGCCCTGGAGGCGTTCTAGCTCGGCGATGTCCTCCTCGGTCGCCATTCCCACAAACCAGCGCGTCAGGGCGGGCTCGATGAGAACGCCGATCTCGTAGATATCTCGGACGAAGTCCTGATCTATGGGCCGGACGCGCGCGCCCCGGTTGGGAACGAAGGTGACGAAGCCCTCGCCGCGCAACAGTTGCAGCGCCTCGCGCACGGGATTGGTCGAGGTGCCGTGGCGGCGAGCGAGATCGGTGACCACGAGCCGCTCGTTGGCAGCCAGCCGTCCCTCGATGATGTCCTCCCTTATCTGCTCGTAAAGCGAGGCGCCCTCGCTCGATGCCCCGAGAGCGTCAATCCCCTCGGGTGGCTCTGCTTTGAAATCACTCGTTTCCGCCATCGCCGTCCCCCTAGTCCAATACACGATCTGACCGATATCACGCACATCTTCGACAAACAATGTACGATTTGTTGCGTTGACAGGTATTCTGCGATCTGAAAACGTATGAAGTGATCGAAGGGATACATTAGGGCGGAGAAATATCCCGGCGATCGAGACGACCAAGCACCGCTTGCCTAGGCGCAGAGCGGCGTAGGACAACCTGGGAGGAGACCTATGAGGAGGATCACAGTCGGCGGTGCCGCCCTGCGCGGCGCTGTCTCCACTGCTTTGACAATATCGCTGATGTCGGCTTCGGCGCTTGCCGCGCCGCCGGTCGACCTGAGCAAGTGGTCGCCGGAATATGTGCGCTCGATTGCCGGCACGCAGGATTTCGACACGGCCGGCGATTGCGCCAAGGTCACCCCGCTCGACTACAAGGGGCGACTGACTTTCTGGTATCAGGGCGTGTTCGAGGGCGACCCCGACCTCCTGCGCCAATACTACAAGGATTTCTTCGCAACCTTCCGCAAGACCTACCCGAACATCCAGCTCGAGGAACAGGCCCTCACCTATAACGACCTGCTCGACAAGTTCCGCACCGCGCTCCTCGGCAACGCGGCGCCGATGGCGGTCCGCCTGCAAATCCTGGGTGGAACCGAGTTCGCCTCGAAGGGCTATCTGCAGCCGCTGAAACCCGAGGACGTCGGCTATTCGACCGAGGATTTCTGGCCCGGCGCCATGAAAGCCGTGACCTGGGACGGCGTGACCTACGGCATTCCGACCAACAACGAGACGATGGCGTTCATCTGGAACGCCGACATCTTCAAGCGCGCGGGTCTCGATCCGAACAAGCCACCGGCAACCTGGGACGACGTCGTCAAATACTCGAAGCAGATCCACGACAAGCTCGGCATCGCCGGCTACGGCCTCGTGGCGCGCAAGAATGCCGGCAACACGCCCTACCGCTTCATGCCGCAGCTATGGGCCTATGGCGGCGGCGTGTTCGACGAAGCGGCACCCAACCCAACCTACAAGGAAGTCCTGCTCAACAGCCCGCAGAGCAAGGCGGCGCTGCAGGCTTCCTACGACATGTATGTCCGCGACAAGTCGGTTCCGGTTTCGGCGCTCACCAACCAGCAGGCCGACAACCAGCCGCTGTTCCTGGCCGGCCAGCTCGGCATGATGATCTCGCATCCGTCCGACTACAACGTCATGCTCGACCTGCAGAAGAAGGCGACGGGCACCGACAAGGACAAGGCGCAGACCGTCATCGACAATATGCGCTACGGGCTCATTCCGACCGGTCCCGACGGCAAGCGCGCCGTCGTCTTCGGCGGCTCGAACATCCACATCCTGAAGCCCGAATATGTCGAGGGCGGCAAGGTGGACGAGCCGGCGGCGAAGGCCATCATCTGCATGTGGACAAGCCCCGAATGGTCGCTGAAGATGGCCTATGCCGGCTCGAACCCCGGCAACCTCAACGGCTTCAAGACCAAATGGATGAAGGAGCGTCTGGACAGCATCAAGTTCCTCGATGTCACGACGTCGATGCTGCCATACGGCATTCCTTTCCCGGCCCTGCCGCAATCGCCCGAGATCATGAACATCATCGTCCCGGACATGCTGCAGAATGCCCTGACCGGAGCGATGACCGTCGACCAGGCGGCGGACGACGCGGCCAAGAAGGTGAAAGACCTGATGGGCGGCGGACTCTAGCACCAGCCTGACCTGCGATCTCACCGGCTGCGCCGACAGCGCAGCCGGTTCGTTCCGATGAACAAGGGCACGCCAAAGTGACGATCGTGAGCGGCAAGGCCGAGGCTCGCCGAAGACTGCAATCCGCCAGGTCCGATGTGCTCCGCAAGATGTGGGAGCATCGCGCCGATTATGCCTACGTGCTTCCGGCGATTGCCGTGATGCTCATCGTCATCGCCTATCCGATCTATTACACGATCGAATTGTCCTTCTTCAACACGCCGCCCGGCCTGCAGCTTCGCGACAAGATCTTCGTCGGTTTCAACAACTACACGGCCATCCTGACCAGCGGGGTGTTCTGGCAGGTCACCTTCAACACCCTGATCTGGACAGTCGCATCCACTTTCTTTTCCTTCGTGCTCGGCTTTGCCGCCGCGCTGGCGCTGCATCGCGACTTTGCCGGTCGCGGCGTCCTGCGCGCCATTCTCATCATTCCCTGGGTCATCAGCGCCGTCGCCGCCTCCTATATCTGGAAGTGGATCTACCATTCGGATTTCGGCATCATCGGCGCGATACTGGTCGAGCTCGGATGGGCCGAGCGACCGCCGAATTTCATCGACAGCGTCTCAACGGTGCTGCCCTCGCTGATCGTCGTCAACATCTGGCGCGAATTCCCTTTCGCCATGATCATGATGACGGCCGGTCTGCAGACCGTGCCCGAGCAGTTGCTGCGCGCCGCCAAAGTCGACGGCGCCAACGCATGGCAACGCTTCTGGCACGTCACCTTCCCGCATTTGCGCAACGTGTCGACGGTGACGATCCTGCTGCTCGCGGTCGCCAACTTCAACTCCTTCATCATCCCCTGGATCATGACCGGCGGCGGGCCATCGAACGCGTCGCATATCTGGATCACCCACATCTATGAGCTCGCCTTCGGCCGCCAGCGCTGGGGCGTGGCATCGGCCTATTCGGTGCTTCTGTTCATCATCCTGATGACGCTCGGCTACTTCTATGTCCGCGCGCTGAGCGGCAACGAGCGGAAGGACGGCAGCGCATGAGCACGGTTTCCGAGACAATCTCACGGGGCCGGTCCGTCCGCCGCGTGCGGATCGACGGATGGCGATGGGGCGGGCGCGCCTTTCTGCTGTTCATGCTGCTTTACACCGCCTTGCCGATGATCTGGATGCTGCTCACCTCGATCAAGTCCGGCTTCGCGGCGATGCAGTTTCCTCCGCAATGGTGGCCTGACCAACCTACACTCGACAGCTACCAGAAACTGCTCGATCCGCAGAACAGCGTCGGCCAGGATTTCCTCCGCTTCTTCTGGAACAGTCTCATCGTCTCGACCGCCACGACCATCCTTTCGGTGATCGTGGCGGTTCCGGCGGCCTATGCGTTCTCGCGCTTCACCTTCCCGGGCCGCAACTTCCTGTTCTTCGCCGTCCTGCTTCGCAACATGTTCCCGGCGGTGATCTTCCTGGTGCCGCTCTTCATCCTGATGCGCGCGATCGGACTGGTGAACACACATGGGTCGCTTGTGCTGACCTACCTCACCTTCGGACTGCCGCTGGCGATCTGGCTCTTGAAGGGGTTTTACGACAACATCCCGGTGCAGCTCGAGCAGGCGGCGCGCATCGACGGCGCAACGCGGTTCCAGGCGTTCATGCTGATCGTGATGCCGCTCTCGACGCCGGGCATCATCGCCACCGCGATCTATTCCTTCATCGGCGCGTGGAACGAATACATCTACGCCTACACCTTCCTCTCCAAGAACGAACAGCTGACGCTGCCGGTCGGCATCCAGCGCTTCTTCTCGGAGAACACGACGGACTTTCCTGGCCTGATGGCGGCCAGCTTCATGATGAGCGTGCCCGTCGTGGTGCTGTTCCTCCTCCTGCAACGATATTTCGTGCGCGCCCTGACGGAGGGCGCGGTCAAGCACTAGGGAGTTTCGGATGGCCCATGTGGTCCTCAAAGATCTCGTCAAGACCTATGGCAGCTTCAAAGCCGTCAACGACGTTTCGCTGACAATCAATGACGGCGAGTTCGTTGCGCTGGTCGGGCCTTCCGGCTGCGGCAAGACGACCACGCTCAACCTTGTCGCGGGCCTGACCTCCGTCACATCGGGCGACATCGTCATCGGCGACCGAGTGGTCAACGACCTCGATCCCAAGGACCGGGACATCGCCATGGTGTTCCAGAACTACGCGCTCTATCCGCAAAAGTCGGTCTATATGAACCTCGCCTTCCCGCTGCAGATGCGCAAGCTGCCCAAGGACGAGATCGACAGGAAGGTCAGGGAAGCAGCGCGGGTGCTCGACATGACGCAGCTGCTCGAACGCAAGCCGAGGGAGCTTTCGGGCGGGCAGCAGCAGCGCGTGGCGCTCGGCCGCGCCCTCGTGCGCGATCCGGCGGTGTTCCTGATGGACGAGCCGCTCTCCAATCTGGACGCCAAGCTGCGTGTGCAGATGCGATCCGAGATCAAGCGGTTCCACCAGGACCTCAAGGCGACGATCATCTATGTGACGCACGACCAGCTCGAGGCCGTGACCATGGCTGACAGGATGGCGGTGATGAATGGCGGCTATCTGCAGCAATATGATTCGCCGGCGCAGGTTTTCGCCCATCCCGCCAACATGTTCGTCGCGAGCTTCGTCGGCAGCCCGGCGATGAGCCTTATCCCGCTGGAGGCGTCGACGGCAAATGGCGGCGCCGTTCTGACGAGCGCGGAAGGCTGGAGTCTTGAGCTGTCGCAACGCAATGCGCGCAAGGTCCAGAAAGCGACCACCAGAAAGGTCGTGCTCGGCGCGCGGCATTCGACGATCAAGCTGCACAAGAGCGCGGTCCCGGGCGCCATTCCGGCTAAAGCCTATACGGTGGAGCCGACCGGAGACGTCACCTTCGTGCAGGCGTTCCTCTCCGGCGCCATCGTCAATATCAGCGTGTCCCCCAACGTCGCCGTCGCACCCGACGAGCAAATCTGGCTCGAGTTCGACCAGGAGCGCATGCACCTGTTCGACAGCGAAACGGAAATGGCGCTCGAGGCCAGTTGAGACGGCGAACGCATGAGACATGAGGGGGAATGACGACGAAGATGAAGATCACCGCGATCAAGCCCTACCCGGTGTGGGTCGGGACCCGTAACCAGATGCTCGTCAAGGTCGAGACCAACCAGGGCATCTTCGGCTGGGGCGAGAGCGGCCTGAGCGGTCGCGAGAAGGCCGTGGCCGGAGCGGTCGAGCACTATCGCGAATTTCTCATCGGCCGCGACGCCATGCAGATCGGCCGGATCTGGCAGGAACTCTATCGCAGCCAGTATTTCGAAGGCGGGCGGGTCCTGCAGGCGGCGATCTCCGCCATCGACATCGCGCTTCACGACATCAAGGGCAAGGCGCTGGGCGTGCCGGTCCACGAGCTGCTCGGCGGCAAGCAGCGCGACCGCATTCCCACCTTCGCCTCGACCGGAGACGAGGCCGAGGGCGACGCCGCCATCGAACGAGCGCGCGAACTCCGTGCCGAAGGATGGCAGGCGATCCGCTTCTTCCCAACCGGGCAAAGCAGCAGGGACATTTTCGAGCCGCGCGAGTCGATCGGTACCACCGCGAGCATGCTGAACAAGGCGCGCGAGGCGCTGGGTGAGGGCGTGGTGCTCGGCATCGACTATCATCATCGGCTGTCGGTGGCCGAAGCGGCGAGCTTCTGCAACAAGCTCGGCCGCGGCGTGCTCGATTTTCTCGAGGAGCCGATCCGCGACGAGACGCCGGAGGCCTATGAGAGCCTGCGCAGGATGACCGACATCCCCTTCGCTATCGGCGAGGAGTTTGCCAGCAAGTGGCAGTTCCTGCCCTATATCGAACGCGGCATCCACCAATTCAACCGGCTCGATGTGTGCAATGTCGGCGGTCTCACCGAGGCGATGAAGGTCGCCGGCTGGAGCGAGGCGCATTATGTCGACCTGATGCCGCACAATCCGCTTGGCCCGGTGTGCACGGCCGCGACCATCCATCTGGGCGCCGCGGTGCCCAACTTCGCCTGGCTCGAAACCAGGGTGCCCGAAAGGAAGCTGGGCTTCGACAATTCCGAGTTCTTTCCGGTGCAACCGCGGCTTGACGGCACCCATTACCCGGTCGGCGACCTGCCGGGGCTGGGCGTCGAGGTCAACGAGGCGGCGATCCAGGCGCAGAGCTTTCGCTTCTGGGAAGCGCCGCATCTCAAGCGCCACGACGGTTCCGTCACCAACTGGTAATTCCATCTCACCCGGAGTTCGACAATGACGCATACACCCGACATCAAGCGGCCGCCCAAGGATCTGATCGAAGCGCTGAAGGAGATCGGCGCCGCGACAGTTGCCGGCACGCTCGGCCATATGGGCTTCCGCAGTCCGCACATGGTCGGCCCGGTGGCGCAGAACCACGGCAAGTCGATCGTCGGGCCGGCGCTCACGCTGCAGTTCCTGCCGCAGCGGCCGGACCTCTTCAACGAAGGCGAATATGCCGATCCGGAAACGCAGTTGCACCGGCATGTGCTCTACCACGCGCAGGAGGGCGACGTGGTCGTGGTCGACGCGCGCGGCGACATGAGATCGGGCGTCTTCGGCGACATGATGTCAACCTATTTCAAGGGCCGGGGCGGCGCGGGCATCGTCGTCGACGGATGCATGCGCGACCGGCCCAATGTCGAAAAGCTCGACCTGCCGCTGTGGCTGCGCGGCTGGACGCCCAACTATCATGTCCAGACCAGCATCTATCCCAATGCCGTCAACGTTCCGATCGCCTGCGGCGGCGTCACCGTCATCCCCGGCGACATCATCGTCGCCGACGATGACGGCGCCGTGGTGGTTCCCGTCTCGATGGCGCCCATGGTGATCGAGGAGGCGCAGAAGCATCATGACTGGGAAGAGTTTTCCCGAGAGAAGCTCATGCAGGGCGCGCCCTTGCAGCGCTATTATCCGCTGCACGACGATGCCCGCGGTGAGTATGAGGCGTGGCGCAAAACGAGGCGTTAGGAAAGCTCAACGAGGGCGGAGCGCTGGTGCAGGGATGTGGCCGCGCTTGGGGCCAGGTCATCTTCCAGGATCTGTTCAAGAAGGTGCAGTGATCGGTCCGCGACCGTGTGATCGACGCCGTGAAATGGTCGCGCGCGCTAACGTCTTGTAACCCATTGGACCAACAGGGTGGATTGGGCATCCATTCCATCCGACATTGGCCACAGCATTGAAATAATGCCTACGAAGGAAACCGGCCGGCCACAGCGCGGCCGCCTACCCAGACGGTTGCGATGTTCGTCCTGGACGCAGTGTAGACGATCTTCTGCAGGATGGCTTCGCCGCGGTCGAGATCTTCCTGTAGCCTTATCGTGCCGCCCACGGCTTCGGTGTCGATGACGAAGGCATCGAAATGGTAGCCTGCCGCGAACTGCCCGACCGGCAGGTCGAGCGCGGTCCCGCCCGCGGCGGTTGCGAGGTGGAAGGCGTCGCGGAAATCGATCCGCGCGGCCCTCCGGCTGCTCCGCCTTTCCGGCGGCACGTCGGGGTCGGTGCCGGCCTCCAGCATGCGCGATGCCATGACCGCGCCGCGCATTGCGTCGAAGAGCGAGGCGCTCGGCCCGCCCGAAATGTCGGTTCCGAGCCCGACATTGAGCCCCTTCTCCAGCGCTGCCTTCAGCGGAAAGACCGCATTGGCGAAGTAGGCGTTTGAGAGCGGGCAGTGGGCGACCGCCGAACGGCGCACCCGGATCGTGTCCATGTCGTCCGGCGTGATGAAGTTGGCATGGGCGAGCACGCTCAATCGGCCAAGCAGCCCGAACCGATCGAGGGCGGCGGTGTCGGTCACCCCGTACCGCTCCAGCACGTAGCCATGCTCCCAGTCGCTCTCCGAGCAATGCGTCTGCACATGGGAGCCGCAGCTCTTCGCGAGCGCTCCCAACTCGACGAGCGAGGCATCCGTGCAGGAGGGGATGAAGCGCGGTGTCACCACCGGACTGACCAGGCCGTGCCCGTTGTCCGGATGCGCGCGGACATAGTCGATCAGCTCGGCCGCGCCGTCGACCGCCGCTTGCGAGGAGGCGTCGCGATAGTAGTCGGGGCACTGGTCGGCGTTGTCCATGACCACCTTGCCGACCAGGGCGCGCTGGCCGCGCTCGAGGCAGGCATCGACGAGGATGCGGGTCGCGTCGCGGTGGATGGTGGCGAAATAGAGCGCGGTCGTCGTGCCGTTGGCGAGCAGGTCTTTGACCAGCAGGCCGTAATTGCGCCGGGCAAACGCGACGTCGGCGTAACGCGCCTCGAGCGGAAACGTGTACTTGTGCAGCCAGACCTCCAGCGGCACGTCAAGGGCCTGGCCGAGCTGCGGGTATTGCGGCGCGTGCACGTGCAGGTCGACAAGCCCGGGCAGCAGATAGTGGCCCTTCGGCAGCCGGACGAGCGTCCCTGCCCTGGCCGCCGCGCCGACGGCGGCCTCATAGGCTTCGTCGCCCGGCCTCAGCACGGAGGCGATGACGCCGTCCTCGCGAACCGCGATCAGCGCGTCGCGAAGCTCGTCTATGCTGCCGCGCTCCGGCGCGTGGAAGCCGGAGGCGAGCAATGTCTTGCCCTTCAGGTCGGTCATGTTGCCTTCGCGCGGCCAGGCTGCCGCTCAGGCGGCCATGGCCGTGGTGCCGTAGACGATGCCCTTTTGCTTCAGCCAGCGGCGGTAGGCCACCGAGGAGGCATCCGCGCGGGTGGGGATTTCGGCGCGAGGCTCGAGCGGCAGAAGCCGCGGCCGCTGGTTCTCCAAAATGATCCGGTCCTGCAGGAAGATGAGCTGCTGGAACTGGACGAGCGCTGCCGTCGTCGAGACGTCATCGATCAGGAACATCACCGGATGAGCCCGGCAGCGGTCCGGCTCGACCGGCTGGACGAACAGGCAGATGACGTCCCAGCGGTTCGCCGAGTTCGGGCATGTCTTGTAGAGCATGACCGCGAAGGGATTGGCGACACGGTACATGTACTGCGTCATGATGCCTCCGGTCGCGGACAGCGCGGCCTGCGGCTGGAAGAACTCGCAATTGGTCGCCCAGACCTCGTCGACGTCGCGACGGATCTCGGTCGTGTAGTGCCGCACTTCCGTGTGCGGCTCGGCGCCGAGGATGTCGGTGTGGACGAAGGGGAAATGCGCCATGTCGAGGAAGTTCTCGACGATCCTGAGCCCCGAGGCCCTGACCGAGACCGGACCGCAGATCACCCAGCGCCGGTCGTCCTCTTGCGTCTCCGGGATCGGCAGGACGTCGCGTTCGGGCGCGCCGAGCGTCACCCACAAATAGCCGTAGCGTTCGCGTATCGGCAAAGCCTCGCTGTCGCCCGTGCGCGTGACGGTAACCTTGCCGCCGGCATCGCGGCTGACGCTGAGATCGACGCCCAGCAACCTGTTGCGCATTGCGCCGACCGAAATGTCGTCCAGCGCCTCTATGCAGTACCACTGGTCGAGAGCAGCCTTCTCGGCTTGCATGGCCATGCCCGTCTCCTCTACTGGCTGTATATCCTGTTCATCACCGCGCGGTGGTCGGCAAGGGCCTTCTCGACGTCGAAGGACCGGAACGCGCCCTTGCCGATGATTTCCCTGCCGTTGATATAGGAATAATCGACACGGAAGGGCCCGCAAAGCACGAGCGCCGCAAGCGGGTCGCGTTCGGTGCCGGACAGGCCGAGCTGGTCGCGCCTCACCGCGATGAAGTCGGCGCTCATACCCGGCGCCAGATGGCCGATGTCGCCGCGGCCGAGCAGCGCCGCCCCGCCGCGCGTCGCCATCTCCAGCGCCTCGCGCGCCGAAAGCGCGGTCGGGGTGCCGCCGAAACCGCCGCGCCCGCCCGGCTTCTCGGAAAGGTAGTGGTGCGGCGCGACGCGCTGCAGCATCAGCGCGAGCCGCGCCTCCATGAACAGGTTGGACGTGTCGTTGGAGGCAGAACCGTCGACGCCGAGGCCGACCTTGACGCCCTTGTCCAGCATCTCGCGGATTTTGGCGATGCCCTGTCCGCAACGCATGTTGGCCGACGGGCAATGCGCGACGCCCGTGCCG
This sequence comes from Mesorhizobium sp. M2A.F.Ca.ET.042.01.1.1, assembly GCF_003997405.1. NCBI lineage: Bacteria > Pseudomonadati > Pseudomonadota > Alphaproteobacteria > Hyphomicrobiales > Phyllobacteriaceae > Mesorhizobium > Mesorhizobium sp. M2A.F.Ca.ET.042.01.1.1. The sequence continues at coordinate 1,237 of NZ_RZRX01000075.1, read as the reverse complement.
GTCTCGGCGAAGCGGTCTATCTCCCCGCTCGTCATGAAGATCGAGTGGGCGAACCAGACGTCCTCGCCGAGCCAGCCCACGGATTCGGCGAATTCGACCGGCCGCATGCCATAGATCTCGTGGCAGTACTTCTCCTCGAACAGCTCTTCCGCCAGATGCGAGTGGAGGTTCACGCCGGGATGCTGCCGCGCCAGCGCGGCCGCGTCGCGCATCAGCTCCGGCGTCACCGAGAAGGGTGAGCAGGGCGCGAGCACGATGCGGCCCATCGAGTGGCGCGACGCGTCGTGATAGGTGTGGATCAGGCGCTCCGCATCCTTGAGGATGGCGTCTTCCTTCTCCACGCAGCGGTCCGGCGGCAGTCCGCCCTGGCTCTCGCCGCGCGACATCGCTCCGCGGGCAGCATGGAAGCGCAGGCCGATCTCGCGCGCCGCCTCGATCGTCGAATCCAGCGTGCAGTTGTTGGGCAGGATGTAGAGGTGGTCCGAGCTGGTCGTGCAGCCGGAGTGGATGAGCTCGGCCATGGCGACCCGCGCGGAGACGCCGATCGCCTCGTCGTCGAGCTCGGCCCAGATCGGATAGAGCGTCTTCAGCCAGACCAGCAGCTCGTCGTCCTGCACCATGACGCGCGTCAGGTTCTGGTACATGTGGTGATGGGTGTTCACCATGCCCGGCATGACGACATGGCCGGAGAGGTCGAGCACCGCATCGGCCTCAAGTCCTGCGAGTTCGGCCGTCGTGCCGACCTTGTCGACCACATTGTCGCGGACGAACAGCGCGCCGCCCGAAATCTCGCGGCGCGCGTCGTCGAACGTCGCGAGATGATCGATGTTCTTGACCAGAAGCGTCGTCATCGGCCGCCCATCAGCGTACATCGCGGTAGAACGGCTCGCCGAGAGCGGCCGGCGCGGCCATCAGGCGGCGCACTTTCTGCCAGGCGAGCACCGGCACGATCATCAGCGCGATGGTGCCGAGATAGGGCAGCATCGACAGGAACGGCGCGGCCACCGGCCAGTTGCGCGCCTGACCGACGAAGCCGATCGACGTGATGAGGCCGAACAGCAGCGCCGTGAGCACGGCGTTGACCGGCCGGTAACCGGCGAAGATGACGAGCGAGACCGCGATCCACCCGCGCCCCGCGACCATGCCGTCCGACCAGGCCGGCACGAAGGCGAGCGTCAGGTAGGCGCCCGCGCCGCCGCACAGCGCCGCACCCGCGGTCACGTAGGCGAAGCGGATC